>CALLZX010000239.1 GCA_937858935.1 uncultured Ignavibacteriales bacterium
GAAGGCTGGGCCTGGACAGAAAGAAAATGGTCTAAAGTTACTTCTGATACAGGTATTGGGAATCCCACAAAAGCTACAAAAGAAAAGGGGCAAAAATATTTTAACGATGTAGTTGATAAAGTTGCACAACTTATTATCGATATTACAAATGCAGATACAAATAATCTGTATGAATAATAATTCAAGCTTATTTAATAAAATCTGATGAACGGTAGAGATTAGTTTTTTTTATGAACTTTTTGACATTAGATTTGAAATTATCAAACAAAGGAGAATAAATGCTTAGTGTTAGAAAGTTTGGGGAAGATGTTAAAGGATATAATATACCTGTATTAAACGAAAGAGAAATAAGAGCTGCAGCAGGTATGTTGTTTGTCCTTATGTTTGTTGCGATTATGAGCGCAATTATGCAAGCAGATTTTACATTGTTAAAATATGCTGTATTAATATTTTTAGTTGATATGCTGATTCGAGTTTTAGTTAATCCCAAATACTCGCCACTTTTAATACTCGGAAGGTTTGTTGTAAGAAACCAGGTTCCGGAATATGTTGGTGCTATACAGAAAAAATTCGCATGGGTTATTGGTATTATTTTAGCATTATCTATGTTCATACTTATAGTTATGCTTAACACTTTTAGCTTTATTACAGGTCTTATTTGTATGATATGCTTAATCTTTTTATTCTTTGAATCTGCATTTGGTATTTGTCTTGGCTGCAAAACATATTACTGGATATACAAAGAAAAAGCACAATATTGTCCTGGTGAAGTTTGTGAAATAAAAGACAGACACGAAATACAAAAGACAAATTCTGCTCAATGGATAATTGTTTTAGCATTTATAGGTTATATAGTTGCAATGGTATTTTTGTTCAATGAAAAATTTAAAGTTGCACCACGCGAACTATTTTCAGGAAAAAGTATTCAAGAAATGCAGCAAGAACAATAATATTTTTTAATTATTGATTATTAAGTCCATGCTTTATTAATAAGTTTCTTTGTCTTAAACTTGTTAATGATGTAATTAAATTTATCAATTATTAATTGAGATTAAAATTACAATCATCTAAGTTTCAACTACCGATTTAATATTTATTTGCTCTTTAATTTTTTATAGAGGGTTTAATTTAAAACAATTAAACAATGAGAATCTTATGTCTGATTCAAATACTAGAGTTTGTCCTGTTGAACTTTCAGGTTCTTTGGATAGTAAACTTAGAAGATTGTTACAAAATCCGGATAAAATATTAGCGCCATATTTAAAACCAGGAATAAAGGTGCTTGACGTAGGATGCGGTCCTGGGTTTTTCTCTATTGAAATTGCAAAGATGATTGGAGATAATGGAAAAGTTTATTCTGTTGATCTTCAAGAAGGAATGTTGAATCTAATAAGAAAGAAAATTGCAGATACAGAATTAGAATCTAGAATCCATCTTATAAAAAGTGAAGTTAATGGTTTTAATGTTCCTGAAAAAGTAGATTTTATTTTAGCATTTTATATGGTTCACGAGGTACCTGATAAAGATAATTTATTTAAGCTGCTAAAAAATACACTTATTGAAAATGGCCGTTTTCTTATTGTTGAACCAAAATTATTTCACGTTTCAAAAAAGGAATTTGAATTAACATTAAGGAAAGCAGAGCGAGCTGGATTTAAAATAACTAATGGACCCAAATTGGGATTCAGTCATTCAGCGATTTTATATTGACCTCACTTTACGCTATCCTTAGTAATGAGAGGGGATTAATGTATGCGGTTGTTTGACTTAAACTTTTTATGCTTTAAGTTGCTAATGCATTGTTGGTAACGCTTTACTATCCGATAATCCGATCTCTTGTGGTACAATTAAATTTATTATTTCATTCATAATTAAATCAAAGAAATTATGTTAATAAAAATTGCGCTAAATGGAGCCAGACCTAAATCACAGAATAATTTTATTCCGCAATCATTATTTGAAATTGAAAATGAAGTAAAATTACTATATGAAAATGGCAACAAGGTTTTTCATATACATTGTTATGATGAAAACGGGAATGAAAGTCTTAACCCAAAAGATGTGGATGCCCTTGTGACCTTAGTTAAAAGTATTTCTCCCGAGATACAAATCGGTATTAGTTCAGGAGATTGGATTGAACCCGATTTGGAAAAAAGAATGAGATATATACAAGATTGGAAATTTGTACCCGATTTTATTTCTGTAAATATGATTGAGGATGATGCAATTAAGATATCAAAACTACTAATTTCTGAAGGTGTTAAAATTGAAGCAGGACTAAATGAAAAAAAAGCCGCTGAAATATTTGTTGAAAGTGATTTGATTGATGATTGCTTTAGAGCTTTAATTGAACCGGAGCCTGAAGACTTTTCTCTCGCACTTGTAACAATCAATGAGATTGAAGATGTTTTAAACAAAGCCGGAATTAGAATACCACGTTTATTACACGGTTTTAATTCTGCTGCCTGGGATGTTTTGAGAGAAGCCAAAAGAAGAGGATATGATAGTAGGATTGGGATGGAAGATGCTATCCATCTTGAAAATGGTGTTATGGTAAAAAGCAATCTGGATTTAATTCAATATGCCAACAAAATTTTAACAAGTCTTTAGCTGATGTTATTTTAACACAAAAGTATATTAATTGAAGTTGTCGTTTGGCTTAAATTTCTTATTAATTTAGTTAACAGTTTAACTCAATCTTTTCGCCCCTAAAAACCGCAGTAAACTTGGTCAAGTATTTTTACTTATATCAGCTTCCTAAAAGCAGTTATATTACAGATAACAATTAGAATAAAAGTACAGAAAAATGATTGAACAAATAAAAAGCAATTTAGAGAATCCAAACCAACTGGAAAAATTATATCGTGATAATAAAGCGGATTTCAAAAAAGAGTTTAATACTTTGTATCCTGATATAAAGGAAAATACAACTGCTCAAGTCTGGAATGAAAGATTAAACTTTGAAAGTGATGAACTATCGTGGGGAACAAAAAATGAATTGGTATTTGTTATCATCGCTTCATTAATTGCGGGATTTATTGCGAAGCTGCCACAGTTTTTTGGTTTTGATGAAGAATTCTTTTATCCAAGAAATATAGCTTTAGTTGTTTTCCCATTATTAGTAGCATACTTTGGCTGGAAACAAAACATACCTGCAAAAAAAATCGTTATTGCTTCCATTGCAATTTTAGTTTCAGCACTGTTTATAAACTTACTTCCCAACAACATTCAAAGCGATACATTGATACTGGCTTGTATTCATCTGCCATTATTTTTATGGGCAGTACTTGGTTTTACATACCTAGGTAAAGATATTAAAAATAATCAGAGGCGATTGGATTTTCTTAGATATAATGGAGATCTTGTTGTGATGACCACGATAATACTTATTGCCGGTGGTTTGTTCACAATGCTAACGATAAATCTTTTCAGGCTTATAGATATACCAATAGAAGAATTTTACTTTAAAAATATTGGCATCTGGGGTCTTGCAGCTGCACCAATTGTCGGGACCTTCCTTGTTCAGGCAAATCCGCAATTGGTGAATAAAGTATCACCAGTAATTGCAAAAATATTTACTCCATTAGTTTTGGTTACGCTTGTAATTTACCTAATCGCAGTAATCTATACTGGTAAAGATCCATACAACGATAGAGAGTTTCTTTTAATATTTAATATGCTGCTAATTGGTGTAATGGCAATAATATTTTTCTCAATTGCTGAAAGCTCTAAAAATTGGAGAAGTAATATTATTACAATAATGTTGTTCGCACTTTCCATAGTAACAATAATTGTAAACGGAATAGCGCTCTCAGCAATTATTTTCAGAATTTCGGAGTGGGGAATTACACCAAATAGACTTGCAGTTTTAGGCAGTAATGTTCTTATTCTGGCAAATTTGCTTCTTATGTCTTATAGGATATTCAGAACAATTAAAGACAAAGATGAAATTGAAAATGTGGGAAACAGCATTGCTTACTTTTTGCCTGTTTACAGTTTATGGACAATTGTAGTGACTTTT
>CALLZX010000240.1 GCA_937858935.1 uncultured Ignavibacteriales bacterium
GCACGGAAATCGCCGCCTTTAACTGTATCATAAGATAATCTAAATGTTGAATCACCATCATTCTGATAATTCTTTGAAGCATTTATCCCACCTTGTGCCGCAATGCTGTGTGCTCTTCTTGCACTATCGTGAAAAGTAAATGCTTTAACATTATAACCAAGTTCACCAAGAGAAGCTGCAGCTGACGCGCCGGCTAATCCGGTTCCAACAACGATTATATCATATTTTCTTTTGTTAGCAGGATTAACCAATTTCATATTGAATTTGTGGTTAGTCCATTTATCAGAAATGTTTCCTTCTGGAATTTTTGAATCAAGCTTTGCCATTAGTTACCTCCTCCTAATAAAAAGTAAATTGGCATTGAGGCAAATCCTAAAGCCATAATTATTGCGTAAATCATTCCAATTTTTTTAATTGTTGGGAAATATCTATTGTGATTCCATCCAAAAGTTTGAAAAGCACTTTGAAAACCATGATTAAGATGATAACCTAAGAATAACATCGCAACAACATAGAGAATGGAATACCACCATATGTTAAAAAAGTAAACAACCACATCGTAATATTGATGGTGCGTTGCAAGACCCATAGGATCGTGCACATTAAATCTCCAGAAGAAAGTTGCAAGATGCGAGACAAGAAAAATTAATATTATTGATCCTGTAACGGCCATTGTTCTTGAAAAGATAGAACTGTTATCTTTTGAACCGTTTATCTTGTAGGTTACTCCTCGTGCTCTTTTATTTTCCAACCACAATTTTAATCCATTAAAGATGTGCAAAACAAAAGCTCCAAGTAAAACTACTTCGATAACTCTTATTAAAGGTTTGATAACATCTAAAGTTGAGACGTATGTATTAAAAGCACCTGCACCAAAGAACAAAGTAATATTCCCAACCAAGTGAATGATTAGAAAAATCAATAAGAAACTCCCTGTAACGGCCATCATAAATTTTTTGCCGATAGAAGAGTTTAAGAATTTAAAAAACCAGCCCATTAAAAGCTCCTTTTAAATGAAGAATGATTTATAGCTGATGTGATATTAAAGTTTATATTATGAATTGCGGGAAAATAGAAAAATGAAATCGATTGTGAGATTTTAGTTAGAAACATCTGCAAATAAATAAAATTGATAATTAACAATAAATCTTACATGCAACTTAGAAAAAAAAGTTAAAGGTGGAAAGCAAATCCATAATTTTTTTTCAAATTATTTGAGTTAAAAATTAATAAGACTATTTTAGTCCAAGTTCTTTGAACAAAATTTACGGTGTTCCAATTCCGATTCAATCGGGATAATGGAAAACTATAGGGAAGTACGGTGATTCCACTAAAGGAAAATTCCGTCGCTGTCGCGCAACTGTGAATCAATTTACAATGTAAAATGTATAATGTACAATTAAAGAAATTGTACATTGAAAAGCCAGGAGACCTGCCGCAAATTCTAATTAATCAACCTTCGCGAGAAAGGTAAGGTTTACGATGGTCTCTCATAATATCCATTCGTTTTATCTAAACTTTTAATACGCGAAGTTACTTTTAACCTTTTTATAAGGAGTAACTTCAATGTCCAAAACAAATTTTCTTTTTGCTCTGTTCGCAATTTTTCTTTGTTCATCATTATCTTTTGCTCAGAGCGGCATCATTCAAAAAACCGATTCTGTTGGTTACTATAAACTTAACGATGTAGTAATAACCGCTACCAAAACTCCAACCAACACACTTGAACTCGCAAATTCTATCTCGGTAATAGATTCGATTCAAATATCAAATAGTAATTCAAATAATGTTTTTGATGTTCTTAAGAATGAGACCGGGATCAGTTTTACAAGACAAGGCGGCAACGGTACTTTATCCAATCTTTACATTCGGGGTGCAAACTCATCTCACACATTAGTATTGATAGACGGGGTTGAAGTTAATCTTACTAATGATCCAAGTGGTGTTTATGATTTTTCTGCTTTACCAATTGATAACATTGAAAGAATAGAAGTATTACGCGGACCACAATCAACGCTTTATGGTTCCGATGCACTTGCAGGTGTAATTAATATCATTTCAAAAAAAGGAAACGGTTCACCCAAATTTTCCTTACTGACTGAAGGTGGTTCCTATAATTCTTATAAAGCACAATTGGGTGTTAATGGCTCACTGCAAAAATTAAATTACGCTGTTGCATTAAGCACAACCGGCAGTGATGGTTTTTCAGTTGCATCAGAAAAATACGAGAACACAGAAAAAGATGGCTATAATTTTAATAATGCTTCTGCATTAATTGGATATAGTTTTTCTGAAAACTCGGAAATAAGCTTTTATACACGCTTTCTTAAATCAGAATCTGACAACGACCAGTTTGGTGGTGAGTTTGGTGATGATCCAACATACTTAACAAATCAGGAAGAGTTTTCCATTCGTGGTGAAGGCAAAATAAAATTATTTGATGGTATGTGGAATCAGAAAATTGGATTATCATTTTTAAGGAATGTTAGAAATAATTCTTATGATACATCATCTGCAAGTGTTAACTATCCATTTTATATTAATGATTATTCCTGGGCACATTATGATGGCAGAAAATATAAATTAGATTGGCAAAATGATTTTCAGCTTGCCAAATCATATCTTTTAACAGCCGGATTAGAATTTGAGACTGAGGAATCTGCTTCGGAATATTATGCATACAACTATGTACCGGATCCATTTTCGCCCGATATAGCAAGTGTAATCCCGATGCAAGACGCAAGTACATTTGGAATATTTGTTCAGGATCAATTAAATATTGAAGAAAGTTTTTTTATTTCGCGTGGTGCAAGATTGGATTACCACAGCAAATTTGGAGCTCAGTTTACATATAGAATTGCACCCGCATTTATGCTATGGGAAACGAACACAAAATTTAAAGCAACAATTGGAACAGGCTTCAAAGCTCCTTCACTATATTATTTATATGATCCTGCTTATGGAAATGAAAACTTAAATCCCGAAGAAAGTTTTGGATGGGATCTTGGAATCGAGCAATACCTTTTTAAGCAAAACTTTTCCGTTGGCGCAACTTATTATTACAATAAGTTTAGTGATATGTTCGGATTTGATTATGTAACATTAAAAACTATTAATATTAAAGAAGCTGTTACAAAAGGATTTGAACTTTACATCGAGGCTAAACCAGTGGATGAACTTGATTTAAAAGCGAATTATACTTTTACTGATGCCAAAGATACAAGTCCAGATTCACCGGACTTTGATAAAAAATTAGTACGCCGACCGGAAAGTAAACTTGGGGTTTATACCAGCTATACATTTATCCCAAAAGCAAACATAAATGCAGAAGTTATCTGGGTTGGAGTCCGTGAGGATGTTGATTTTTCGACATATCAGAGAACTGAGCTTAAAGGATATATGCTAATAAATTTTGCAGCACATTACGATGTTTTTGATTTCTTAAGATTAAACGCCAGAGTTGAAAACATTTTGGATGCCGATTATGAAGAAGTATTTGGATATGGAACAGCAGGTTTATCATTTTATGGTGGAATTAAATTTTCACTTTAATGACAAAACTTTGACATTTGACCTTTGACATTTGACGTTAATAAACTTTATCTTTGAACTAAATATTACAAGAAATATCTTTTATAGATTTTTATCGAAA
>CALLZX010000241.1 GCA_937858935.1 uncultured Ignavibacteriales bacterium
ACAAAAATTAAGTTTCTCATAGCACTCTCCTTTGTGTTAATTATGATTTTTGTTGATTAAAAGAACTGGTGCAAATAAACAAAAAAGTGATGGGGGCTACCTATCAAGAATGTTCCAAATTTTAGCAGCTATGTTGCAACTTTAAATCGAGTTTTAGTTTTGATTAAAAAATGAAGTGTGTTGAAAAGAATTTTAGCGTTGGATAATTCTACTTAACCAATTCACTCGGCGCAAAACCGAATTCTTCCTTAAAACAGTGTGTAAAATAAGAGGGACTTCCAAAACCAACAGAATATGCAATTTCCGAAATGTTTGCCTCGCGACCTTGTAACATAACTCTGGCTTTTGCTAATCTTACAGATCTTAAATAAACACTACAGGATTTACCTGTCAAAGCTTTGATTTTTCTAAACATTTGAGAACGGCTCATCCCAACTTCTTTACCAAAATTCTCAATTGTAAACTCTTCTTCTGAAATATGTTCTTCTATTACTTTTAAAATTTTTTCCATAAACTGTACATCAATACCTTTTAACTTATGTTTTGATTTCGCAATAACGGCAAATTTATCTGCACTGTAAATTTCCTGCAATTTTTTCCTAAGATTAATAAGATTTTTTATTCTGATATTAAGTTCCTTTGCATCAAAAGGTTTTGTCAGATAATCGTCAGCTCCAGTTTCTAACCCTTCTATTCTATTTTCTTGTCCAGATTTTGCAGTTAATAAAATAATTGGGATATGACTTGTTCTTTGATCAGTTTTTAATGCTCTTGTCATATCATTTCCATCCATTTTCGGCATCATTACATCACTGATAATTAAATCTGGAATTATATCAAAAGCTTTTTTAACACCTTCCTCCCCATTTTCAGCTTCTTCATAATGATAATCATTTCCAAGAGAATCTTTGATAAATTCTCGTACATCCGCATTATCTTCAACGATAAGAAGAATGTTTTTGTTTGTGATTAAGTTTTCAGTATGATCATTTCGATTTGTTAAAGCAAAATATTCAAATTTATTATCAAGTGGTTTTTGAGTAAATACAAATTCATCCGCATCAATTATTTCCTGCGGAGAAAGATGCTCTTTTCCAAGAGGCAGTATAATTTTAAACTCAGTCCATTCGCTTAATTGGCTATTAACAGAAATTGAACCATGATGAATTTCCACCAGTTCTTTTACTAAAGATAATCCTATTCCTGTTCCTCCATGTTCACGAGTATGGGCACTGTTTACTTGATAAAATCTATCAAATATTTTTGGTAGTTCACTTTCAGAAATTCCGATCCCCGTGTCTTTAACTTTTATTTCTACACTACTGCTATTTATCTCAGTAAGTGAAACCGATATCTCGTTTCCACTAGGAGTAAATTTAAAAGAATTCGAAAGAAGATTTTTAAGAATTGTTTCCATTTTCTCTCTATCAAAATATACCATCACTTCATCTCTAGAATAATTAAGAAATAATTTAATAGACTTCATCGTTGCAAGGGATTCGAATGACATTACCATTCCTTTTAAAAATGGAATTATATTCTGATAAGCTGCTTGTAATTCCAGCCTACCGGAATCTATCCTGGATAGATCTAACAACTGATTAATAAGACTTAACATATTATTAGCATTCTTTTTAATCAACCCAGCATTTTTTTTAACAATGTCATCTGAATGATTGGAAATAATCTGTTCAGCAGGTCCAAGAATTAAAGTAAGAGGTGTACGAAATTCGTGAGAGATGTTTGCAAAAAACCTTGATTTCATTCTATCTACTTCTTCAAGTTTTTCAGCATGTTCATGTTCTAGCACTAGTTGATGTCTAAGTCGCTGGCGTTTCAAATCATATGTTCTGATTAAATAAATTAGAAATATCGCAAGTATCCCATATCCAGAAAGCGCCCAACCAGTTTTCCACCAGGGTGGATGAATAATTATAGGGAGACTTCTCCCGGGTTCATTCCAGATACCATCAGAGTTAGTACTTTTAACCTTAAAAGTATAAGTGCGCGGACTAAGATTTGTATATGTAGCAATTCTTCTGTCTGAATTAACATAAGTCCAATCTTTATCAAATCCCTCCAGTTTATATGCATATTGGATATTTTGCGGAATGACATAATCTAATGCTGCAAACTCCAAAGAGAAAACATAATCTTCATTAGTCAAATTTATTTCCGTCATTTCATTTAATGAATTATCCAAGACTGTACGATTTAAGTGACTGTCAAAGCCAACTGGAATAGGTTTATTAAACAATAAAAAATTTGTAAGTACTAACGGAGGTTTAGAATCGGAATCTTTGAGATCAGCAGGATTAAAAACATTGAACCCGTTTATTCCGCCAAAATACAAGTTGCTACTTTTACCTTTAAAACAAGCCCATTGATTGAATTCATCTGATTGAAGTCCATCTGCTTTAGTATAGTTTCTAAATGAACCGGATTTAGTATTGAACATCGATAACCCCTTGTTTGTGCTTATCCAGAGATTTCCATTTTTATCTTCAAGCAATCCATATACAGTGTTGTTAGGTAAACCTTCTGCTTCAGTATACCGTTTAAACTTTTCATAAACCTGATCAAATTTATTTAATCCGTTTGAAGTGCCGATCCAGATAGAACCATCTTTACTTAATAAAATCGCTGAAATAATATCATCACTGATACTTTCCACATCTCCAGGAATATTGTGAAACCATTTTGATTTACCTGATTTTCTATCATAAATAAATAGGCCATTACCGTAGGTGCCAATCCAGATTAGCCCTTTACTATCTTCATAAAGCGTATAAATACCTGCCGCAGTTATATCATTCGGCTCATTTGAATTGTACTTGATTTGTGTGAATGTATTTTTCTTGATGTTATATTTAAGCAATCCGGCCCCAAACGTTCCAACTAATAAATCACCAACCTTATCCTGAAGCAAAACCGATACCTGATCAATGGGTAAGCTGTTACTATCCGCAGGATTGTTCTGGTATCGGATAAACTTATTAGTTTTTTTATCAAACTTGCAAAAACCTGTCCCATCAGTAACTACCCAGATATTTCCTTCTCTATCTTCCTTTATATCCGAAACACCATCAGAAGAAATGCTGAACTTATCATTGGGATTATAAACATAATTAGCAAATGTTCCTTTTTTAATATCAAATTTATTAAGACCATTCAGTTCTGTACCGATCCATACAATGCCATCACTATCCTCACATATTGCTGTAACACCGTTACCGCTCAAACTGTTTTTATCAGAAGGATTATGCTTATAATGCCTAAATTTTTTGTTAGTGATTATCTTGTTTATTCCATTGGTCCAGGTTCCAAGCCATATTAATCCACTTTTATCTTTATAAATATCGTGTATTAAGTTGTCGCCAATACTTTCGGGGTCAGCTGAATCATGTTTATAAGTTATAGTCTCATTAGTCTTGATATTTAAGACCACCAAGCCGTCTTCATAAGTGCCAAGCAGTAGGTTACCGGAATTATCTTCTTCGATAGAGATTACGAAATCAGTAGGGATTGAGTGCTGCACATCGTTTTTTTTATAAACTATAAACGTATTTTCTTTTTCTATAAACTGGTTTAAACCACCCCCATAAGTTCCAATCCATAAATTACCAGCTTTGTCTTGGTACAAACAATTAA
>CALLZX010000242.1 GCA_937858935.1 uncultured Ignavibacteriales bacterium
AGGCAGCAACGAACATTATTAAAGCAATGAGGACTAGTTCTATTCCGTTCATTTTTTTCTTTTGATCGTCATTACGAGCGAGTCATCGAGCGAAGCAATCTATCGCAACGGACAGATTGCTTCGTTCCTAGCAATGACTTAATTATTTATAGATTCTTAATGATTTCGTCAGTCATTTGCTGAGTTGTACAAGCACCTTTGCTAAATACGTCAGGACCGCCGCGTAATTTCATCATATCATAAGTTTTAACCTTACCTTCTTCAACAACTTTTGCAATTGCGGCTCTAATTTTATCTGCTTTAACTTTTTCGTCTATATGATCTAACATCATACATGCACTTAACATCATTGCAATAGGATTAACTATTGATGGATTAAGTTCCTGGTATTTGGGAGCACTTCCGTGTGTTGGTTCAAACACTGCAATTTCTTCGCCGATGTTAGCGCTGCATGCAAACCCAAGTCCGCCAACTAATCCGGCAAAACCATCAGAAATAATATCGCCAAACATATTTTCAGCAACTATAACTCCATAAGTTTCAGGATTTTTTGTAAGCCACATCATTTGTGCATCTATGTTTGTATCCCATAAAGCGATACCCGGATACTCTTTTGCTATTTCTTTTGCTTCTTTAAACATCATACCGGAAGTTTCTCTTAGCACATTTGGTTTTTCGCAAAGCGTAAGATTTGTGTAACCATATTTTTTTGCATACTCAAATCCAGCACGAATAATTCTGCGTGAAGCATTTCTTGTAACGATTCTTGTTGATATAGCCATATCTTCGCTTGGCACATCTTTAAAGAATTTCATTTTAGTATGAGTTTCAAGTGCATCACGAACTTGTTTTGGAGGGTTTGTCCATTCAACTCCGCCATAAAGTCCCTCTGTGTTTTGTCTAAAAACCACAGCATTTACTAAAGGCTCATCAAATCCGCCCTCTCCATTTCTAATAATAAAATTTAATGGATTGCCTTTGAATGATTGGCAGGGGCGAATACAAATATCAAGATTAAATTTTTGTCTTAACCCAACGATAGGTGAAAAGTAAACAAATCCTTTTCCTTTTAAAGATGGATCAAGTTCTTTATCAGCAGCATCTTTTGGTTTAGAAGTGATAGCACCGAACAATCCAATTTTATGCTTTTCAAGAAGATCAATTGTACGTTGAGGAAGAGCATTTCCTTCGCTGCACCAAAAATCCCAACCTATATCCCCGTGAACATATTCGGCATCAAAACCGACTGCTTCTAAAACTCTTATTGCTTCTGGAAGTACTGTTTTACCAATGCCATCACCAGGCATTGCAACTATTGTTCGCTTCATAAAAATCCCTTATAAATTAGAAATTATTGACAGACGAAACTTAATTATTTGGTCGTGTGTAAAGCAAGCAAAATGTGTTAATATCGAATGATTTAAGTCCGAAAATTTAATTTTAATTTACAAAAGTATTAAATTGAATCAGCAATTGACGATAATATACTGTTGATATATAAAAACTAAGTAAATGTCTGAAATAAAAACCGATCAAAGCTCATTTATCCACCAGCTTGAATCATTACTTGCTTCATCCCTGGATGTAATTTTTAGAATCTCACCAACAGGTAAATTAAATTATATTAGCCAGTCGTGCTTAAATCTGCTTGGCTATACTCCTCAAGAAATTCTTGGAAGATCGATTGCAGATTTTATCTTACCTGAAAAAATGAACGATTATTTCAAAGAAATGTCTATCCTGTTCAGAGAGAACACAGTGATCACCTTTAGAGCAGACTTGCAACATAAAAATGGCTCTAAAATACCAGTTGAAATTTCAGGAAAAGTCGTTGAGCTGGATGGAAAATTAATGGGGCAAGGTACTATTCGGGATATCAGACAAAGAATTGAAACACAGCAAAAACTTGTTAGTTCAGAAAATATTTTCAAAGCAATTTGGGAAAATTCCAAAGATGGAATGAGATTAACTGATCAGGACGGAATAATTGTTTTATGTAATAATGCATTTGCTCAGTTGTTTGAAAAGAGTATTGATGAATTGGTAGGCAGACCTATAAGCGATTTGTATTTTGAAGAAAAGCAGGAAGTTGCCATTGCGAAATACAAGCAGAATTTTATACAAGGAATGGTTAAGGATTATCTTGAGTCGAGTGCGATACTCTGGAATGGCAAAAGACTTTTTTTCGAAATATCAAATTCTATTATAGAAGATCTGAATGAGAAAAGGTTTTTACTTAGCATCTTTAGAGATATAAGTGAAAGAAAAGTTAACGAACATTTACTCGGAAAAAAGGGCAGACTCTTACAGGGTATTGCTAAAGCAACAAATGCATTAATTACTGATTCAGCATACATAGATGGATTTAATATAGCACTTGAAAAAATGGGTGAAGCTGCTGAAGCTGACAGAGTATATATATACAGGCATATGGAAGATGATGAAACCGGTGAACTTTATTTTACTCCATTGTATGAGTGGACAGCGGAAGGTGTGCATTCGCAATTGGAAGATAATATTTTAGGGAAGTTATCATACTCCCGTTTTGCATCATTAAAATTTTACGAGGCTTTTTCTAACGGAGAATCGCTAAAATTTATTGTTAAAGATCTTCCAAAATCACAACAGGAAGTTTTTATTGATGGAAATATCAAATCAATTATACTTGTTCCAATTTTGATTGAGGGCGCTTACTGGGGATTTATAGGATTTGATGAATGCCACTCAGATCGTATCTGGAGCAATGATGAAGAATCTATTTTAAGTGCTATGGCCGCAACGATTGGTGAAGTCTTAAAGAAAAATAAATTTAGGGAAGAATTAATTCGGAAGAATATTGAGCTGGATATAGCTGTAAAAGAAGCTCAGAAGGCTGCAAAAGCAAGAAGTGAATTTTTAGCACTTATGAGTCATGAAATCCGAACCCCAATGAATGGAGTAATTGGAATGACCGGACTTCTACTTGAAACAATGCTTAACGAATCACAAAAAGATTACGTTAATACAATACGGTTGAGCGGTGAACAGCTTCTTGTTATAATAAATGATATACTTGATTTTTCTAAAATTGAATCTGAAAAACTAGAACTTGAAACACAGCCATTCGATCTTCGGGAGTGTATTGAAGACTCGATGGATCTCATATCTACAAAAGTTGCTGAGCAGGATATTGAACTATTCTATAACATTGATGAAAATACCCCTTATGCAATTCGTGGTGATGTTACAAGACTTAGACAAATTCTTACCAATTTGTTAAGCAATGCAGTTAAGTTTACTCATAAAGGTGAAGTTGAGATAAGTGTTACATCAGAGCATATAGATTTTAAAGATTATGTTTTCAAGTTCAATGTAAGAGATACTGGGCTAGGAATTCCGAAAGATAAACTTGATAAACTTTTCAAACCATTCAGCCAGGTTGATTCATCCACAACAAGGAATTTTGGCGGAACTGGACTAGGCTTAGTCATCAGCAAAAGAATTGTTGAATTAATGGGTGGTGAAATTGGATTTTCAAGTATTGAAGGAAAAGGAAGTAACTTTTATTTTACAATAAAAACTGAATCTGTTACATCAGATAAAAAAGTTTACTTGTTTGAATCCGCACCCCAATTGCTTGGTAAAAAAACTCTGATTATTGATTTGAATAAATCAAATGGAATGATGTTGAATAACCTTGCTAAAAGATGGCGAATGAGTTCCGATCTTATCACAGATCTTTCTGATCTCAAACCAAAACTTGAGCTGTATCCTGATTTTGACCTTTTTATAATTAACACATCAGGTCTAAACAATAAGACATACTCTCTTGTGGATAAAATTAAAAGCTTAGTATCTAAAAAAAATATTGGTTTTATTCTTATTAAGCCCCACGGAAAAGATTTGGGTATTGCTGAATCAGATCGTAATCCATTTTGCAGAATGCTTCCAAAGCCTGTTAGAAGAAAACAGCTTCATCAAACCATACTTAGCTTTATTGAATCAGGATTAAACACAACCCAGAGCAGCGTTATTGAAAAAGAAGTTCAAAAAATTTCTTCTACAGAAAAGATAAGAGTTTTACTAGTTGAGGATAATAATGTAAATCAGATGGTTGCATCACGAATGCTGCAGCGCATTGGCTACAATGCTGATATTGCTTCGAATGGTAAAGAAGCTGTGGATGCAGTTGAGTCAATTGAGTACGATCTGGTTTTTATGGATATTTCTATGCCCGAAATGGACGGTCTTACTGCTTGTTCTATTATAAAATCAAGCACTACAATCAAAAAACAGCCCATCATTATTGCAATGACTGCTAATGCAATGTCCGGAGATAAAGAAAATTATCTTAAAGTTGGGATGGATGATTACATTAGCAAGCCTGTGAACTTAGAGGAGTTGAGAAGAATAATTACGAAATGGACAGAGCAAATTGTTAGCAATAAACATTTTGATACAAGAAAAGCTATTGAATCTGAAATAGAACTAAAGTTTATTGAAGAAAAGAAAATTTCATTTTTACAGGATCTTAAGACTGATGCTGACCTTGAATTCTTTAAAGAAATGCTGGATATCTATATAAGAGAAATTCCTAAAAACATTGAATCAATACGCAATGCCATTTTTCAGAACAATGCTGATCATCTAAGATTTTTTGTGCATAAATTAAAGGGTTCATCACTTACGCTTGGAATAGAATGTGTACTTGATAATTTTAAAATACTTGAAGATATGGCTCTTGATAATAACATAAATGAAGAATCCTTACGAATGTTTAAAAAAGTGTCTGAGCAGTTTGAGTCGATACTGGAAGAAATAGTTCTTCTTAAGAATAAATACTCTAACATCAAATTTTCCTAATCTAAAATTCAAATCTAATGTCCTTGTCAAATAAGAAAAGAGCACCTTTAAACCGAACAATTAATATCAGCGATGCTGAGATAAAATCTTATTCTGCCAATTTGTTAAAACTAAATCGCCAAGCAGAATTATCAGAAGTCACCGGTAAGATTATCAATCAGGATTTATTTGAGGTGATGGATTATTTGCCTGATAACTTTGTAGATCTGCTTTTTCTTGATCCACCATATAATCTTAATAAAAAATTTTCTTCAATTAACTTTAAAGAAATGAAGAATAATGATTATGAACTATGGCTGGATAGCTGGATTTCTAAACTCGTCAGAACATTAAAACCAAATGCATCAATATATTTTTGTTGTGATTGGAAAACCTCAATTCCTGCGTATAACGTGTTGAAAAAATATTTTTTAATACGGAATAGAATAACCTGGGAGCGTGAAAAGGGAAGAGGATCAAAAGACAATTGGAAAAATTCTCACGAAGATATCTGGTACTGCACTTTATCAGAACAGTTTACATTTAATATTGATGCTGTGAAGCTTAAACGAATGGTAAGAGCACCATATAAAACAGAAGAAGGTGCCCCGAAAGATTGGCAATCCGAAAATGGAAAAAATTTTAGAATAACTCATCCATCAAATTTATGGACTGACATTTCAATTCCATTCTGGTCTATGCCTGAAAACACTGATCATCCAACACAAAAACCTGAAAAACTGCTTGCAAAACTTATACTTGCAAGTACAAATGAAAATGATTTAGTGTTTGATCCATTTCTTGGATCCGGTACAACTGCAGTAACAGCAAAAAAACTTAATCGCAAGTTTTGTGGAGTTGAAGTTGATCAGACCTTTGCTTCACTTGCTATGAAAAGACTTAACACTGCTGAAAAAGATAAATCAATTCAGGGTTATGAAGATGGTGTTTTTTGGGAAAGAAACAGTTTGAAAGAACAAAAACGCAAGTAGGCAATCATTTCGTGATTAATAATTTTCTTTAGATATTCAATTCAATTTCTCTGAATCCAAAGTAATTATTTAACCAGCATCATCTTTTTCATATCAGTAAAAACAGGAATGTTGCCTTCTCCGATTACTTCGATCCTGTAAAGGTAAACTCCGCTTACATAATTGCTGTGATACCAAGTATGCATTCCAGGAAAGCCTTCTTCACCTCTTTGCTTTTCTATTTCATCGGGACTGAACAATACTTCATAATATCCTGCACTTTGATATTTGTTTACTAATACTCTTACCATTTCCCCCAGTATGTTGTAAACCATTACTTTTACATATCCCGGTGCTTTTAATCTGTATGGAATTGTT
>CALLZX010000243.1 GCA_937858935.1 uncultured Ignavibacteriales bacterium
AACCACAGATGGAGGTACTAACTGGATTGTGCAGGCAAATCCAACAATGCTTAGTCTTACTTCAGTATACTTTGCAAGTCCACAGATAGGTTGGACAGTGGGATATTATGGGAGTATTCTCAACACTATTAACGGCAGTATTCCTGTGGAACTTACTTCTTTCACTGCAAGAGTTACAAATTACGAGATTGAATTATCCTGGCAGACAGCAACTGAAACTAATAATTATGGTTTTGAAATTGAAAGAAAACACGAACACATACATTATTTTCCGGGAAATGGAAATAAAAACTGCGACAGTAAAGAATGGGAAAGTATCGGATTTGCAGAAGGAAAAGGAACAACAACAGAACCTCAGTATTATCTTTTTATAGATAAGGGTATGAACGCAGGCACTTATTCTTACAGATTAAAACAAATTGATTTTGATGGATCATTTGATTATTCAAATATTGTTGAAGTTGATGTTGGAATACCAAATAGATTTTTCTTATCTCAAAACTACCCCAATCCATTCAATCCTTCTACAAGAATTAATTATATGATACAAAAAAATAGTATTGTAATGCTTAAAGTTTATGATATTCTTGGAAATGAAATTGCAACATTGGTTAATGAGGAAAAACCGGCAGGCACTTATGAAGTCGAATTCAAATCTGCATTCGGCAGTCGTCAGTTGGCAAGTGGAATATATTATTATCAATTAAAAGCGGGTGAATATGTTCAAACAAAAAAAATGATTTTAATTAAATAATAATAACTCTCTATACAGAACTTTAAGGTTCAGTTAACTGAGCCTTTAAAGTTCTTGTAATAAACAAATACTCAAAAAATCCACTAAACGGATTTCACTTAAACGAAAAGAATATAACAAAAACCCGCAGCGACCACAAAAAATATCAAGGACAACAAATCCTTACAGATCATATAAAATAGGGGTCATCCCAGAATGAATAAAATTTAGATGTGACATAAGTACATCAACCACCACACATCATTTAATTCTACCGCATAAAATCCTGAGCTAAATTTTTTGACAACACAAAAAATATTTTTGGTTTGAAATACTGATAAATCTAAAAATCAAATATTTTAACAAATACTAAAACTCTAAACACAATAAATATTTTTATATGGATATAAGAATAATATCATTCTAAAATAAATTTAAGTTGCTATTATTTATTTTCGAATTTAGATCTCGACTCTCCACGAAAAATTACTATTCGCATTAAGATATAACCATTCATACTAACTTAATAGCCAAGACATACTTTAAAAATTATTTTAGCATCGAGCTTAAAAATAATTTCATAATAAAAAGGAGCAAACAATGAAAACATTAATAATCGTTTTAATGACACTTGTAATGGTTCCGTTTGTGACAGCACAAACTGAACAATTTTCAGTGGAGAAAAAATCGGCAATTGTTGATAATCTTACGGTTGGGATTAAATCCGACAACACAGGCATTCGAGTTGGTTCCGCAAATGTTATGTATGATTTAATAGAAGAAAAATACCTTCAAAGTGATGATGCATCTGAATCAATGATTCCATTATTAAATATGCTGGAAAACGGTAAAACAGAAGAAGAGCGTATTGCTGCTGCGGTAGCATTATATCAACTCGGAAATAGTATTGGTATTTATCGTTTAAGAGGTGTTGCAATTTATGATAATAACGAAAGAGTAAGCAAGATCTGCAAAAATCTATACTACAGTTATCATAAATTACATGGTACAGAGTACTTCATAAATTTTTAATATATGTTAAACATTTGATCGGTCTCTCCTTGGAAGCAGGCTAAGGATTAATATTCTTAGTCTGCTAATTATTTTATTGTCTAAAAATTCCATTCTTTGTTCGTTAAAAAATCGAACCAGTATCTCTACCAAAGTTATTTGATTAATATTTGTTAATTGTAGTTCAATATCCTTATAATCTTTTATATTTTTAACTATACATTTATGAGGAAAAAATGAAATACAGAAAACTTGGCAAATCAGATGTCAGCATTTCTGAGATCAGTCTTGGATGCTGGACTATGGGTGGACTTAATTGGGTAAACGGAACTCCAAATGGCTGGGCCAATGTTGATGAAAAAGAAATCGGTGAAGCAATTGATTATGCAATTGATCACGGAGTTAACCATTTTGATAATGCTGATGTTTATGGTAACGGAAGAGCGGAAAGAATGCTAGCTAGAATTCTTGGAAAACGCACAAATAATTTTGTAATTGCAACAAAAATCGGCTGGTTCCCGGGAACAGCAGAACATGCTTACGAACCAAAACACATTCGTCATCAATGCGAGCAATCTTTAATTAATCTTAAAAGAGATTATATAGACTTATACTACTTCCACCACGGAGATTTTGGCGAGAATGATAAATATCTTGATGATGCAATTGAAGTTATGCACAGACTGCGTGAGGAAGGCAAAATTAGATTGATTGGTCAATCAGCTTATAACCATGATGATTTCGTAAAACTAATTCCAAAAGTTAAACCAGATGCCATACAGAGTATGGCCAGTGCACTTAATGATGGTATTGTTAGAGACGGTTCACCAACTCGTAAAATGCTCGATGAGTATAATGTTTCTTTTGTTGCTTTTGGTCCGATTGCACAAGGACTACTGCTTGGTAAATATCATCAAGGTAATCCACCACAATTTGATGCGGGTGACCATCGAGCAAATGCTGAGAGATTTAAACCTGATAATCTTGCAAAGCTTGAACCTAAAATTGAAAAACTTAAAAATAAATTTGGACCATCAAATCAGGAATTATCTCGTGCGGCCTTGCAATATCTTTTATTCTATAAACAAGTTGGCTCTGTAATCCCAGGATTTAGAAATCTTGATCAGGTTAAATCAAATCTTAGCGGCATGGATAATCCTTTAACAGAAGAAGAATTTTATTTTATTAAAAATTTATTTGTAGAATAATCTTTTATCGCATTCTTGAAAGATGAAAAATGAAAAACATATTTACCATCCTTATTTTATCGATTTTAATTTTAACAACAATAATAACTTCAGCACAGGAAAAAGGTAACAATATTAACATCATACCAAAACCTAAAAGCATTGTTGTAAACGAAGGTACCTTTAATTTAAATCCGCTTACCAAGATTTATTATAAAAATGAAGCAAAACAAATTGCTGAATACTTAAATCAAATAATTAGCCCTTCTACCGGATTTGATTTGATAATGAAAGTATGGGATAACAAAGTTGAAGATAATTCAATAATTATTTCTCTCTCAAATTCTTTAACTAATTTTGGAAAAGAAGGATATACTCTTGCTGTTAATTCAAATAACGTGCTTCTAGAAGCATCAGAATTGAACGGGTTATTCTACGGCGTTCAAACACTTCGCCAACTTCTTCCTGTAGAAATCGAAACAAAAGTAAAAGTTGATAATGTTGAGTGGAAAATTCCTTGTATAGTAATTTTGGATGAACCTGAATTTGTCTGGCGCGGGTTAAACCTTGATTGCTGTCGCCATTTTATGACTAAGGAATTTGTTAAAAGATATATTGATCTTCTCGCATATCATAAGTTTAACACGCTTCACTGGCATTTAACTGAAGATCAGGCATGGCGAATTGAAATTAAAAAGTATCCTGAGCTTACTAAAAAAGGCGCATTTAGAACTTATGATGACGGCTCAGTTTACGGTGGATTTTACACTCAGGAAGATATTAAAGAAGTTGTTGCTTATGCACAAAGTAGGTTTATAAATGTTGTTCCGGAAATTGAAATGCCCGGACATTCCACTGCTGCAATATCCTGCTATCCGGAAATATCTTGTACTGGAGGGCCATTTGAAGTTGGAACATTTTGGGGAATTTATTATGATATTTATTGTGCAGGCAATGAAAAAACATTTCAATTTTTAGAAAATGTAATCAGTGAAGTTGTGGATTTATTTCCGGGAAAATATATACATATTGGTGGAGATGAGGCACCAAAAAACAGATGGAAGGAATGTCCAAAGTGCCAGCAAAGAATTAATGATGAGAATTTAAAGGACGAACACGAATTACAAAGTTATTTTGTCAAGCGAATGGAGAAGTTCATCAACTCAAAAGGAAAACAAATTGTTGGCTGGGATGAAATACTTGAAGGTGGTCTTGCACCTGAAGCAACAGTTCAATCCTGGCGCGGTGTTAAAGGTGCGATAGACGCTGCAAAACAAGGTCACGATGTAATTGTTTCTCCAACAAGCCATTGTTATTTTGATTATCCTGTTGATGTAACTGATATGCAGAAAGTTTATTTGTTTGATCCCATTCCAGCCGAACTTACTGCTGATGAAAGAAAACACGTACTTGGAAGTGAAGGCAATATGTGGACAGAATATGCTCCTCAAGAATTAATTGATGATAGATTATTTCCCAGAATGATAGCTCTATCTGAAGTTGTCTGGACTTATCCTGCAGAACGAGATTATGAATCATTTAGACAAAGAGTTCAAAAACATTATGATAGATTAGATGTTCTTGGTGTTACCTATGGACTGGAAACAAAACCTTTTGAGATTGAAAAGATCTATAATGAAAAAACAAATGCATTTGATCTGAGTATAAGTCAGATTCAAAAAGATATAAATCTTTATGCGTTTAGTAAGCAACGTGGACCTATGTTGTCTAATCCATCAGGTGTAGAAAAATTTAATATTCAAGTGTCACAAACTGAAGAATTTGAATTTAGTTTTGCAAGAAGTAGAAGTAATGTTGGTAAAATTTTCAAACATAATTTTACTTTTAATAAAGCGACGAGAAAAGATGTCAATCTGACATATCCTTACAGCGAAAAATATTCTGCTGGTGGAACTAATGCTTTGACAGATGGAATGCGTGGTTCAGATACATTCCGTGGGGGAGATAAATCATGGCAAGGGTATCAGGGAACCGATTTCGAAGCATTGATTGATTTAGGAGAATCAACTAAAGTAAATAAAATATCAATTGGATTTTTCCAGGCTTCGTCATCTTGGATTGTATTTCCTGAATATGTTGAATTTTACATTTCCGAAGATGGATTAAATTTTAAGGAGGTTCAGAAAATTATTAATGAATCATCATTAAGAAATCCTGATTGGGTACAAAAAGATTTTATTGCTTCATTAGGAAATATAAATGGAAGATACGTTAAAATCTTTGCAAAGAATCTTACAGAACTCCCATCGTTTCATCCTGAAGCAGGGGGCAAACCCTGGCTTATGATTGATGAAATAATTGTTGAGTAGGATTGTTCTTAATGAAAACAGCAATTGTAATTGGTGCTTCTGGTTTAGTTGGAAGTTTTACAACGCTAAAACTTCTAAAGGATGAAAGATATCAAAAAGTAAAGGTATTTGTAAGAAACTCTCTTGATATCACCCACCATAAACTTGAAGAGCATGTAGTTAGTTTTGATAAAATAGA
>CALLZX010000244.1 GCA_937858935.1 uncultured Ignavibacteriales bacterium
AATAATTCTAATAATTGTAAATTATACATTTCATACTAAGCTTACCACTGGCTATCGCCTTCTTTATTTTCATGGATAATTCTTCCACCTCTGCCAGTGTGAATTTCACAATAACCAGGCATTTTACTTGCGTCGATTAAATCAGTGTAAGTTTCGGGACAAGAATCCGTTGCTAATTTAGCATCACCTAGATTCATACTTTCTTTACAAAATGTAGCCATCTCAACGCCTTCAGCAAGTGTAAAATATTTTAATGGAAGTTTTAATTCTTTATATGCACCTTCCATAAACATCGCCCAAATTGGTAAAGCAGCACGTCCTCCCTGTCCATACCAATTTGTAAATTTAACTCGATGATCATCAAATCCAACCCAGGCTCCTGCAACTAAATCAGGTGTTACACCAACAAACCATGCATCAGAAAATTTTTGCGTTGTTCCGGTTTTTCCCGCTGCAGGGTATTGAAAATATCTTCTAACTCCAGCACCGGTTCCATAATTTATTACATCAGTCATCATATCTACAATAATGGAAGATGTTTGTGGAGAAATTGCCTGGACAGACTCAGGAACAAATTCGTCCAGCACAATTCCGTTTCTGTCCTCAATTTTTAGTATTGATATAGGATCAATGTGAACACCAGAATTAACAAATGTTCCCATTGCAGAAACCATCTCAAGCGGTGTAACTTCAACAGTGCCCAGCGCTATTGATGGATAAGCATCCATCTGAGATTTTATTCCCATTCTCTGGGTAAACTTAACAACTTGATATGGAGGCGCCATATCACTTATTGTTAATCTGCCTGCAATAACGTTAACGGAGTTTGCTAGTCCCCAACGTAATGTTTCATATCCGCTGTAGTCTCCTCCGGCATTTGATGGTGACCATCCATTAAAGTTAAATTGCTGATTTAAAACTGTACTTGCGGGATAATATCCATTTTCGATTGCTGTAGCATATACAAATGGTTTAAAGGAAGAACCAGGCTGTCTTCTTATTCCAGTTACATGGTTTAGTCCCCTTCCGAATCCTTGATTCTCACCGCCAACGAGCGCTTTAATCATTCCAGTTTTTGGATCAAGAACAACAAAACCAACCTCAACCGACTGTGCAACTTTTTTTACAGAATCAATAAAATCCAGATTATATTTAAGTCTATTGTAAACTTTTGCTTTACCATCCTTAGAGGTTGCGGTTTTATATCTGGGATCATCTTTAATTGCTCTGTCAACTAAATCGCTGAGTAAACTTTTATTCCGATCCCAACTCCAGTTTTTATCAAAAAGAGTTTGATACTCGGTAATGTGCTTTTTAGCTGAGCGATTTGCTATTCTCTGCATTCTCATATCAAGTGACGTATAAATATTTAGTCCATCCCGATATAGATCGTATCCGTATTTATCTGCAAGTGTAGTCATCTGCTGGCGAATGTATTCTAAAAAATGCGGAGCCTCAGATTTTACGTGACTCAATCTTTCAGATGCAAGCTGAATTGGCTGCTGTTTTAATCTGTTATATTCATCTTCACTAAGCATATCTGTGTCAACCATATTGTACATCACCTGGTTGCGTCTTTGCAAAGCAGTTTCATATCTTGCAACGGGATCGTAGTTAACAGAGGATTTTAGTAATGCAACAAATAATGCAGCTTCCGGAAGCGTTAAATCTTTAGCACGCTTATTAAAATATACTTTTGATGCTGATTCAATTCCATAAGCACTTCTTCCAAAGTATGAAACGTTAAGATATAATTCAGCTATTTCATTTTTGGTAAAAGTTTTTTCGATTTGAATTGCTGAAATCCACTCACGTACTTTTCTAACTGCTTTATCAAGGACATTTTCCCTACCTTCTTTAAGAGCATAAAGATTTTTGGCAAGCTGCTGTGTAATTGTACTTGCACCTTCACGAAGAGAAAGAGAGAAAAGATTTTTTACCATTGCTTTAAAGAATCTTGGTACATCAACACCCCAATGATCATAAAAATTTCTGTCTTCAGTAGCGATTAATGCTTTCAGCACATAAGGAGGAAGGCTATCAATATCAGTTTCAATTCTGTTTTCAATAAAAAATTGTCCTATCAACTCACCATCTGCAGAAAAAACTCTGCTAGCAAGAACAGGTTTAGGATTTTCAAGCTCATCAAGTGAAGGCAGCCCGCTAATTGTATAAATAGTTAAAGCTAAAAAGATAAATGTAATCGTACCCCAAATAATCCACTTATTTTTTTTGTTGTTACTACGTTTGATATTTGTTTTAGCCATAATCTAAAAACTCTTTTTAATTCCAGTCTATAATTTCAAAATTGTCTGTAAACTTTCCATAACACGGTTTATCAATCCAGGAGCCTAAATTTATATAAACTCCGTTTTTATAATTGTTAAAACATCTCTTGTGTAGATGCCCGAACAATACAAAATCGTTTCCTTTATCTATCTTTGATTTTGCTGCATCAAATAAACCATCTTCTTCACCGTAATCTTTCTTTGTAGTATAATCACGGCTTGATTTACTAGTTCTGCTAGCTAACCCAACACCTAAATCAGGGTGAAGCAATCCATATAACCATTGCGTAAAATGATTTCTTAAAATCTTCTTTAAAATATTATAACCCATATCATTCTTAACAAGGCCATCTCCGTGCCCCACAAAAAATTTCTTACCATTTAAAAGAAATTCTTTTCCATCCTGATAGAGAATTACGCCGATTTCCTTTTCGAAAAAATCTTTATGAAAGAAATCGTGATTTCCAATAAAATAATGAACTTTAATTCCAGCATCAGTTAGATTCCTCAAAGCAGTTAAAGTTCTATAATTTCCCTTCTGATAAACTCTTTTATACTCAAACCAAAAATCAAAAAGATCCCCGGCAATAAAGAGTTCATCGCAGTTGGATTTAGCAAACTCTAAAAACTTTACAAGCAGTCTTTCTTTTTTGTCTTCAATTTCTTTGGATTGAAGACCAAGATGTATATCGGAAATGAAAAGATAAGTTTTATTCACAAAGTATCAATATTGTTTTTAGAAATTTACTGATATACAAAAAGAAATAAAACATGTTCATTCTTTAGCGCGAATAAGATTTTTCAAATGTTCCCAGCAATCTTGAGTCAGGATCTAAATGGATTATCTCAATTTCACGATCCAACTTAAATGTAAACTCTTCCTCCATTTCATTAACATAGACCTTTTGTATTACAGAAGATCCATCAGCAAAATCAAATTTTATCTCAAGTGGAAAATGAAATTCATCATAGGTCTGTTGATTCTGGGATAGCAGGACAGTGCATTCGCTTCCATTTTCAGTTTTTAATATTTTAAACGTATAAGAACAAAAAATGTTATCTGCACCTGTATAAATCCATTGATCAAAAAACTTATCAAGATTAATTCCGGACACATTTTCACAAACATTCTTAAAATCTTCTACAGAAGCATTTGAGTATTTATAAAGATCGTAGTAGTTATGAAGCGATTTAAAGAAATTGCTATCCCCTATTTCATATCTTAACATATGAAGCACCCATGCACCTTTTTCATATACAGTTTCACCAAAGAGATCTTTTGGGGCATAAAGAGTGCCGCGAAAATTATCACTGATCTTACTTTGCATTTTAGAAATTAGAGCGTCCTTACCATGCTTTTCTTCCGCATAAAGCGCTTCTGAATAAGTTGCGAATCCCTCATTAAGCCAAATGTCGTTCCAGGTTTTTGGTCCAACCGAGTTACCCCACCAGTGATGCGCTAATTCATGAACATAAGTATCCTTGAAAAAATCATAACCGCCTACAAAAGCATAACCAATTCCGGTTATAGTTTGATTTTCCATCGCACCGTAATTCCACAGGAATTCAGCAACGCCGTATTTTTCTTTTATGAAAGGATATTCACCAAAAATTTCTGAAAGTGTTTTAATCATATCCAGATGTTCAGCAAAATCAATCCTTGATTCTTCAAAATGTTCAGGCATAACGTAATATTCAATCTTCATAGAATCATTTCCATCTAAACCTTTATATACATCATAAAAAGATTTGTATGGTGCAGAATAGACAGCTACGAGATATGTTGAGATTGGATAAACAGTTTTATAATGATAAGTCTTTTTATCTCCTTTTACTTCAACACCAATCAGATTTCCATTTGATACAGAAACAAACTGCGAATCATTTGTTATTTCAATATCAAGCAATGCTTTATCAGATGGATCATCATCACAAGGAAACCAGGTTGGAGCATAGATTGGTTCACTAATATTATAAACTAAAGATTGTCCGTTTACTTCACCAAAAACAAATCCATCAAATCCGCCTTTTTGAGGTGTACCATTATAACGTATCTCAATATTAAAAGTATCACTTAACACTTCTTCATATTTTATAGCTAATCTGTTTTTGTTTCTGGAATATTCTGCAGTAGAACCGTTTACCTTAATGCTTGATACGATCAGATTATCATATAGGTTGATTTCAAGTTCAGGTTTAAGAACAAGTTTAGGATTTTTAGTAGCCGTTAGTTTTGCAGTTCCATTCAGTATTTTTTCCTCAACATTCAAATCAATAATAAGGTGATAATGCAGTATATCTACTTGCTTTTGCAAATCACTTACAAAATATTTTTTATTATTTGCTGCTACATTGTGTGAGAAATTCTGAGTAAATGTTACAGATGAAAAAACGAGAAAAACTACTGTGAATATATTACTTAATTTGAGTATCATAGACCTGAAATACTTTCTAATTAAAAATTATTTACATTAACCAAAAATAATTTAACCATTTGTTGAATTGCCAAACAAACGATAATTCAATATATTTTAGTGCAAATTTAAGGAGAGTATATGATCTCACCCGGTTCATCAATTTTAAGAGATACTGTTACAGTAATTTTAGCAGGTGGTCAAGGTGAAAGACTTCATCCACTTACTGCTGTAAGAAGTAAACCTGCGGTTCCATTTGGTGGAAAATACAGGATAATAGACTTTGCTCTTTCTAACTGTCTTAACTCTGGTTTCAGAAGAGTCTACGTATTGACGCAGTACAAATCCGATTCATTAAACATGCACCTCTACGAAGCGTGGAGCATTTTTAATCCTGAGCTTGGTGAATTTATCTTCTCAATTCCACCTCAAAGAAAGCTTAATAACGAGTGGTATCTTGGAA
>CALLZX010000245.1 GCA_937858935.1 uncultured Ignavibacteriales bacterium
AGAACTTGTTCCCAACCTTGCTCAGGTTGTTTCACCTATGATTGCGCTAGGGAGATATCTTAAAAAAGATCTTGGTGAAGATGCTAAAATAGTTTTTATTGGTCCATGTGTAGCCAAGAAACACGAAGCTCAGGACGATGAAGTTTTCGGTGTAATTGATTCTGTTCTGACCTTTACAGAACTAAAACAAATGTTTGATGAGAGTAATATCAATGTAAGTAAACTTGAAGATAGCGATTTTGACGAACCGCATGCTATGATGGGAAAAGCATATCCGCTTGCCGGCGGATTGATTAAAACCATAGATGTCAGCGGCGATATTCTTGAAAAAGATATTATTGTAGTTGAGGGAAAGAAAAAAGTTTTAGATATTATCGAAGAAATTGCCAACAATCATATCAATGCAAAGTTTACAGATATTCTTTTTTGTGAAGGATGTATAAGCGGACCAGCGATAGACACTACACTTAATTATTATGCACGCCGTGAAAAAGTTATAAACTACATTGATGAAAAAATTAATAATGTTGATAAACGTGTTTGGAAAAGTAATCTTTACAATGCAAGAAAATTAAATTTGCAAAGAAGTTTTAGAATTGATAATCAGCGCAGACCTTATCCATCTGAAGAAAAAATAAAAGAGATTCTTGCACAGACAAAAAAATATTCCGTAAAAGACGAATTAAATTGCGGTGCGTGCGGTTATCCAGCCTGCAGAGAATATGCTGTAGCAATTGCTAAAGATCTTGCAGAAAAAGAAATGTGTTTGCCTTATGTTCTGGATGAATTAAAAATAGCTTATGATAATCTAAGTGACACTGAAGAACAATTGAAAGTTGCAGAAAAGCTTGCTTCAATAGGGCAGCTTGCGGCAGGAGTTGCACACGAAATAAATAATCCGCTTGGAACAATTTTGCTTTATGCATCAATGTTAAAGAGAGATCTGGAAAAAATTTATAATGATGATCAACGTACTGAAGATTTAGAGTTGATTGTTGAAGAAGCGAATAGATGTAAAAACATCGTTGCAAATCTTTTAAACTTTGCAAGACAGGGAAAGTTAAACTTAAAAGAGTTTGATTTAACAGAAACGATAAGAGAGGTTTTAAAACCATTTACAGTTAATCCTGTATATAGACAAATAATATTTAAATTTGATATTCAGAAAAGTAATTATGTGATGACAGGCGATGAGGATCAGATAAAGCAAGTAATAGTAAATGTAATTAAAAATGCTTGTGATGCAATGAGCGATACTTTTAAGAAAGAATTAATTGTTAATCTTAATTCAGATGGTCATAATTTTAAGATCGAAATAACAGATACTGGTAATGGAATTCCAAAAGATAATCAAAGCAAAGTTTTTACACCTTTCTTTACCACGAAAAGTATGGGAAAGGGAACCGGATTAGGACTTGCAATTTCTTACGGGATAATAAAAATGCATAAAGGAAACATTACATTTGTAAGTGAAATTGGAAAAGGTACTACATTTAAGATAGTTTTGCCGAAATACCAGGCATATCAATCAAACGAAGCAATTGAAGGAGCGAAAGCTTTATGAGTAATAAAAAGAAAATACTTTTAGTTGATGATGATTTAGATCTTCTTGAACAAAATAAAATATTAATCGAATCAAAGGGTTATGAAGTAATTACTGCAACCAGCGGAAAAGAAGGATTTGAAACTTTTAAAAAAGTTAAACCTGATGCCTGTGTTGTTGATTTAATTATGGAAGAACACGATTCGGGTTTTATACTTTGTTACAGAATAAAAAAAGAAGAACACGGGAAAAATATTCCTGTTTTCATTCTTACATCTGCAACCTATGATACAGGATTTAAATTCGGTGCATCAACAACGGAAGAAAAAGAATGGATAAAAGCAGATGCTCTTCTTAACAAACCGGTAATTATTGAAGAGTTTGTTCAGAAGCTAGAAGCATTTTTTGAATTGAAGAAGTAACACATCTTGTCACACCGAGCGAAGTCGAAGTGTGATTGTCTATTATTTATATATTAAAGGTCATCCTTCGTCTTCGCTCAGGATGACATATAGAGTCATTGCGAGCCCCATAGGGAGATGTAATCTATCAAATATCACAGATTGCTTCACTCGAGGACTTGTTTGCTATGACGTTAAACAAATATGAACACCTACAAACCAAAAGTTCTGATTGTTGACGACGAAAAAGGTCTTCGTATTGGTGCACAGAGATTGCTCGCCCGCGAAAACTATGATGTAACAACTGCAGAAAATGGAACTGATGGTATTAAGTTCGGGACTGAAACCGAATTTGATCTTGCTGTTATTGATTTAAAAATGCCTGATGTTGATGGTCTTGAAGTTCTTCAGCAAATAAAAGCAAAATATCCTAATACGGTTTGTTTTATTGCCACAGCATTTGCAAGTTATGAAACCGCAGTTGAAGCAACTCGGTTAGGGGCCCACAGTTACATTCCAAAACCCTTTACTCCCGAAGAACTTTTATTTAATCTTAAAGAAGGCTATCAAATAAGACTTGTAAATCTTGAAGCGGAGAAATGGCACAAAGAACGTGAAGAAAGATTACTTGAAGTAGCATTTGAAAAAACAAGAATGAACACTATCGTAAACTCAATTACTGACGGTGTGCTTGTTGTTAATAGAGATGGACTTGCTGTTCTGTACAATCCTTCCGCATTAAGATTTTTAGAACTTCCAAGAATTGCAGTTGAAGAATATATTCTGGATAAACTTAGGCCGGAAATATTTGAGCTATTCAAAAAAATTGTTGAAGAAAAATCAGCTGAACAAAAATCATATACAATTCAAATAGAGCTTAAACCAAATAGAGAATTTTTTATTGAAGCCACTGCTTCTGCCGTTCTTCATCCGGGTGAAAATGTTGCAGGTGTTGTGATAGTTTTTAAGGATATAACAGAACTAAAAAAAATTGAGCTTGTAAAATCTCAGTTTGTTTCGATGGTATCACACGAACTAAAAGCGCCGATTGCTGCGGTATATGGATTTTTAAAATTATTTAATGATGATTCGATTAAACTTAGTCCTGAACAGAAAAAGGAATATGAAAACCGATCAATGGTTCGTCTTGATGGGTTGTTAAAGATGGTTAATGATCTTTTAGATATATCACGAATGGAAATGCAAACTGTTCATCGTGAAATAAAGCGGGTTTGCATTCATGAAGTTATCGCATCAATTCTTGAACTATTTCAAATTGATATTGGTAAAAAAGGAATTCAAGTAATCTTTGATCAGGATGAGCATAAGCAATGTATAAAAGCAGATGTTGACGAGATTACAAGATTGTTTACAAACCTTATAAGCAATGCAATTAAGTATAATCGTGAGCAGGGAACAATTACAATAACACTTTCTCTGTCTGATGATTATCTTCTTACTACTATTAAAGACAGTGGAATTGGTTTAAGGCCGGAAGAAAAAAATAAATTGTTCACGGAATTTTTCCGTGCTAAAAATGAAAAGACAAAAAATATAAGCGGCACAGGTTTAGGATTGTCAATCGTCAAAAGAATTGTTGATTCATACTCCGGCAAAATAGAAGTTGAATCCGACTATGGCGAAGGAACAACATTTAAAGTATTTTTACCAACGATAATTTCTAATTAATTACTCCGCTCTATTACAGGGGCTATTTTTAAACTACATACAGGGACAGAGATGAAGCGCATATACAGTTTCTTGTTCGTTGTGCTGTTTTCATTTTCATTAATGATTACAACATTGTTTGCTCAACCTGAGGGAATTTCGGTAACCAAATCAAATAACGGCTACATTGTTAACTTTTCTTTGCAGCAATATAATTTTACTTCAATTGCTGAAACAGGAGGTGAATATATTGATATAAAAATTCCAGGTTACGGTGTTACACCGGATGTTGGAATGCCTGCTTTACCACAAATTTCTTTCAATCTTTTTATTCCCACTGATGAACAAAAACCAACTGTTAGTATAACCTTTTTTGATCAATCAACACAGATACTGGATAAAAAAGTTTATCCAAAACAAATGTACTGGAGCAGAGAAAGATCTTTAAGCGAAAGACCTTTTGTTATCAACTCTGATTACTATAGTTCAACTGGAATAGAAAAACCTTTGATTAACATTTCTGAACCATTTGTAATTGGTGGTGTAAGCGGAGTTATGGTTACTGTTTTTCCATTCTCATACAATCCTAAGGATAATAAACTTTCGATCATAAATTCTGCAACATTCGAAATAAATTTCAATGCAGAATTTGAATCACCGGTCAATAAATCAGAAGCATATAATGAATTTTTAAGAAATGTTCTTGTTGGGTATGAGCCAACAGAATCTTTACTTTCAATGAGATATTTAATAATTACTGCTCCAACTTTTGAAGCTGGATTAGCATCTTTTATTAATCATAAATCCTCACAGGGATTTACAGTTGATGTTTTTAATACAACAACCACCGGAACTACAACAACAGCAATTAAAACTTTTATCCAAAACAGGTATAATGATTTGGGAACACGCCCTGAGTTTATTTTACTTGTTGGCGATGTTCAGCATATCCCATCATGGATTGGAACAGGAGAGGGAAATCCTAATACAGATTTAAATTATGCACAGCTTGCAGGCACTGATAAGTTTGCCGATGCATTCATTGGAAGATTTTCAGTAACAACAGCTCAGGAACTTCAGAATGCACTTACAAAATCCATTTATATGGAAAGCTATATCGCAACACTTGCAAAGAAAAATATTTTTATGGCTTCTACTGATAATTATCAGATTACTGAAGGAACGCATAATTACGTTATCAACACGCACTTTCAACCGGCTGGTTGGGAAAATTTAAAACTATATACCGTAACTCACAATGCAACAACACAGCAATTGATTGATGCACTAAATGCGAATCAAAGATTTGCAATATATTCAGGACATGGCGGAGAAACATCCTGGGCAGATGGGCCGGTTCTCAGTCAGTCGCAAGTAAGATCATTAACAAACACAGTTATGTACCCGTTTGTTTATTCATTTGCCTGTGTAACTGGTTCATATCAGATTGCAGAAAGTTTTGGAGAAACATGGATACGTACAACAAACGGCGGATCAACTTTTTATGGTTCATCTGTTAATTCTTACTGGGATGAAGATGATATTGTTGAAAGAAGATTGATTGATGCAATGTTTCTTGAGGATCTAACTCGCGTTACTCCAATGTTTGATAAAGCAAAGTTTGATCTCGCAACACATTACGGCGGTGTTACTGCAACGGTACTTCGTTATATGGAAATGTATAATTTAATGGGCGATCCTTCTATGCCAGTTGTGCGTCAGATCCCTCCAGATACAACTCCGCCTGATGCAATTACAGATTTGAGTGTTGGGGATGCCACATCAAACTCTCTTGCATTAAACTGGACCGCTCCATATGATTCAACTTTTGGTGGAGTTACATCCTACGATTTAAGATATTCTGTTAATCCAATTACAAACGATGTTGATTTTAATAATGCATCACAAAAAATGTTTACTGGAGTTTCTGATACTTTAGGTGCTCCAAGATCATTTAATATTGATGGATTAAATTTTAATACGACATATTACTTTGCTGCTAAAGCTTTGGATATGTGGAATAATAAGTCTACAATGTCTAATGTACCAACTGGTTTAACATTATTTCAACCGGCTGCAGAAATTAGTGTTGACTCAATGCATTGTGTTTCAGTTCCTGATACAACATTTACAGAATATCTTTTATTATCAAATACATCTGTACAGAACTCTACGCTGGATTATTCAATTGAACTTACTAATAGTACTTTTCCGGATAATGTGCAGGTTGTACTTACGGGAGTTAATGATAAGTTTGAAGGCAAAACCGATTACAAGAAAGATTTTCCAACAGATATAAAAGGTTTTAGCTTTAAAGGTGCTGGAGGTCCTGACGCATTTGGTTACAAATGGAAAGACAGCAATGAACCAAATGGTCCAGTTTACGTTTGGACAGACATTGCAGCAAATCCAAGTGCTGTACAAATTACAACCTGGAATGGTACGCTAGATGATGGTTATACAAATGCTATTTCTGTTGGATTTGATTTCAAATTTTATGGAAACAATTACTCAAATATTTATTTAAGCACAAATGGATTTTTGAGTTTTGCTGCATTAACATCTTCATACTACAGTAATGCTGCTATACCAGATGGTGCAGCACCCAATAATATTATAGCACCTTTTTGGGATGATCTTGATGGAAGAACACAGGGAACAGTTCATTACTTAAGAGAAGCAGATAAGTTAACTATTCAGTTTACTAACTGGCAAAAATATAATGGAACAGGTTCACTCACTTTTCAGATTGTTTTAAAATCAAATGATAGAATAATGTTCTATTATAACAATCTTAATGCAACGTTAACAAGTGCAACGGTTGGAATTGAAAACGGAACAGGTAACGATGGACTTCAAATAGTTTATGATGCAACCTACCTTGCAAATAATTTAGCAGTTCAGATCGCTGCTGATCCGGAATGGTTAACACTTAATAATTATAGTGGAACAATATATAGTGGCAATTCTATAAATGTTGGATTATTAATTAATACAGATGGAATTGATCTTGGTGATTATTCAATGGATATGGAAATAACAACTAACGATCCTCTTCATCCATTAATGGTTGTTCCAATTACAATGACAGTTTCCAGCGAAGTTCCTGTTGAACTGGTTTCATTTAACGCAGAAATGGTTGATGGAAATGTTGTTCTTAACTGGAGTACAGCTACTGAAACAAACAACAATGGTTTCCAAATTGAAAAACGTGAAAAGTCAAACATCAAAGGTCAAATGGAATTTAGTTCTGTTGGATTTGTTTCAGGAAAGGGAACAACTACTGAAAGAACATTCTATTCATATACGGAAAAGAATGAAAACCCAGGAACATATTTGTACAGATTAAAGCAAATCGATTTTGATGGAACATCAAGTTATAGCAATGAAATTGAAGTTGAAGTATCAGGACCAAAAGATTTTGCTTTGTATCAGAACTATCCAAATCCCTTTAACCCAAGTACAACAATTAAGTTTGCATTGCCTATTAAAACAAACTTAAGTCTAAGTGTTTACAACACACTTGGTGAAAAAGTAGCAGAAATATTTAACGGTGAACTTGAAGAAGGCTATCATGAGATGATCTTTAATGCATCGGGACTTTCATCCGGAATATATTTCTATAAGATAGAAAGTGAAAATTATTCAGCAACAAAGAAATTGATGTTGTTGAAATAATTGCTTTATTATAAGAGAAAAAGGTGAACTTCACAATTAAGGCACGAGCAATCGTGCCTTTTTTATTTCATAGCAAATAGAAGTAAATCATTTGAAGTTTTTGTATCAAATAATTTCTTATCTAAGCCACCGAACATTTCTATTTTCTTAAAACCGGTTTTCTTTAGAATCTGTTTTATTTCATTTGATTTGTATGGAAATATTTTTGTTGAGATTATTTCTTTCTGGGTAGTTTGATCGGCATTAAATTTCAAAATGTTAAAAGTTAAATCTTTCCTACCAAAATCATAAAAACGAATAAAGTAATCGTTATCTTTTTTTGTGATGTTAACTATTCTTTCTTTTTCTCTAAGGATCTTTTCGTAATTCAGAATTTGAATTAGAACTTTCCCATCCTTTTTTAATAGCTTAAATAATTTTACAGCTGATTTTTCAATCTTAGTAAAAGGAATATTTGCTAATGTATTGCCAAGCGAAACAACTAAATCAAACTTATTATAAAATGTTTTGGGAATTTCTGAAGCTGAGTAATTATAAAAATCAACTTTAGCATTTAAGTTTTTACAATTTTCTTTTGCCGTATTAATCATATTTGCTGATGGATCGAATGCAATAACATTAAATCCAAGTTGAGAAAGAGAAATAGAATCAACGCCGGTTCCGCATCCAACATCTGCAGCTGATTTAATTGTATCATCGACAAAATTTGATAAAAGTATTTTACGCTTCTGTAATGCGGAATCAAAATCAATCATCTTAT
>CALLZX010000246.1 GCA_937858935.1 uncultured Ignavibacteriales bacterium
AAGATTGTGTCTTCATTTGTTGCAGATGTTATTATGCCGCCAATCGGTTTAGCTTTAGGCGGAGTTGATTTTAGCAGTCTGGCATTTACACTAAAACAAGCAACTGAAACAACTCCAGCAGTACTTTTAAATTATGGAAAGTTCATCAATACTGTAATTGATTTCTTAATTATAGCATTTGCGATTTTTATGGTTGTAAAAGGAATGAATTCTTTGAAGAAAAAAGAGGTAGAAGTTCCAGCTGCTCCACCAGAGCCACCAGCAGATGTAAAACTACTTACAGAAATTAGAGACTTGCTAAAAAAGTAGTAAAACGATAGTCAAAATAAAAAAGCCATCTTTTAAAGATGGCTTTTTTATTTCCTTATTTTTGCACCTAATTAAATCTCAATATTCCTTAGTGAGATTATTTCATCAAATTTTCTTTGAAGAATTGTAAAGTAAGTTGTCTAGCCTCATTAGTAGCAACTTCATCAAACTTTGAATTGCTTGGGTTCGCAAATGCATGATCAGCATTAAAACTTTTTATTGTAATTTTTTTCTCTGCAGATTTAAGATTCTTTTCCAGGTTTCCATAAACTTCCGGATTTACCCAACCATCTTTTTCAGCAAAAATTCCTAGAACCGGAGCATTTAATTCTTTAAATGTTTCGGGTGTATTTTCAATAATCCCATAATACATCACGCAAGCACTTCCTTGTTTTGCAAGCATTATGCTAGCTTGCAAAGACCATCCGCCGCCAAAGCACCAACCGATTGTTCCGATCTTTGCATCTTTACCTGCAAAATCTATTGCCCCTGAAACTATATTTAATGCTCTTTCCTGATTTACAGATTGCATGTACTTTGCAGCATCTTCCCTACTGTCCGCAACTTTACCATCGTACAAATCAATAGCTAAAATATTCACATCACCAAGTTTTTGTTTTAATTCATCTGATTCTTTCTTGATGTAATCATTCAATCCCCACCACTCGTGAAATACAAAAACATATTTATCTGAGACTTTTTCGGATTTTACAAAATAACCATTTGCAGTTTTACCATCCTTTGTTTTAAAAGTAATCATAGTTCCCTTTGCATCCTTTAAAGTAAATGCAGCAGGAATTTGATGAATATCCCTAAATTCTGCCTGCTCAGAAAATGATGCAAATGAAACATCCTTTTCTGTTGAGCAGCAGGATTTATCCTGCGCAACAGAAAGAAACTGAAAACCGAAAATGAAGAGACCTAAATAAAATAACTTAATCATAATTGCTCCTTTTTTTAATGGATTGTTCTATAATTAAAACCTTTATTGAAGATAGTAAGTTCCATTCAAAAAATCATTGTAAAAAAAATATTTTGGGATTAGATTAAGCTCATTCAAAAATTAAACTTATAATGACTATGATTAAATATTTTATATCCCTGTTTTTGGGATTTGTACTTGTTGTTTCATGTGCAAGTAAAGATGAAAAACTTCAAAACAATAAAGAATATATTAAAAAAATTGCTGATGAGATTAAATTTGAAGATGGATTTAATACTACAAAAGTACTTGGCGAACGGAGATCGATTTTCCGCTCTTACTTTTTAAATGATGAACTTGTTTTTATTAATGAAGAAGTTACTATTGCTGATCGCGGATCCTCAGTAAATCATTACTACTTTAAGGATGATCAACTTATCAGTTATGAACAAAAAACTATTTTAATGAGAGATGACTCGCTTAATATTACTTCTAAAACAATGATTACACTTGGAATGTATTTGGATAACAAAACTATTCTTGAATCTAATTATTGGATAGGGAGTGTACAAACGACCTTAGTAGAAAGTGATCTTGAAAAAATAATTAGTCATGCTGAATTGCTAAAAGAACTTGCAGAGAAAAACAGACCAAGAAAAAAATAATATCAAGTTCTCGAGATCAAAAGCATTTTTATTTTCAAATCAGCACACTATATTTGCTCAAGCCTGATTTACAAACATTCCCTCAACTAAAAATACAGGAGTTATAATTTGGTAGCCGATAGAGTTAAAGAGATTGGTGCATCCCCAACGATGATGGTTGCAGCTGAAGCAAAAAAATTAAAATCCGAGGGCGTGGATGTAATTGATTTAAGCATGGGTGAGCCTGATTTTCATACTCCGAACAGCATCAAAGCTGCAGGTATAAATGCGATCGAAGAAAACCGTACTCGCTACACACTCAATCAAGGAACAAATGAGTTGCGCATAGCAATTTCTGCGAAGCTGAAGCGTGATAACAATCTGGATTATAATCTTAACGAGATAATTGTTTCAAACGGAGCTAAACAGAGTGTTTATAACAGCATTCTTGCAACTGTAAATCCCGGCGATGAAGTAATTATACCCGCGCCATATTGGGTTTCATATCCTGCAATGGTTTCATTAGCTGGCGGCAAAAATGTTGTAATAGAAACTAATGAGAGTACAGGATTTAAAGTAACTGCCGAACAGTTAAATGCGGCTATTACACCAAGAACAAAAATGCTTATTCTATGTAATCCATCAAATCCGACTGGTTCAGCTTACACTCAATCCGAATTGGAAGCATTAGCAGATGTTGTTTTAAAAAATAATTTTTATGTTTTATCAGATGAGATCTACGAAAAATTAGTTTATGATGATTTTAAGTTTATTAGTTTTGCTGCTCTTGATCCGGAAATGAAAAAGAAAACTATTCTTGTAAACGGTATTTCCAAAACTTATGCTATGACAGGATGGAGAATTGGATATACTGCAGGTCCTGAAAATATTATCAGTGCGATCAACAAAATTCAAAGCCATACAACTTCACACGCTTCTTCCATTTCACAACACGCAGCAATCGAAGCTGTAGCCGGACCGCAATATGTGATAAGTGAAATGCTTGAAGAGTTTAGAAATAGACGTGAATATTTTTATAATGAACTTACTTCAATAAAAGGAATTACCTGCTACAAACCTGAAGGCGCATTTTATCTTTTCCCAAATATTTCTCATTACCTTCACACAAAGTCTGATGTTTTAAAAGTAGAAAACTCTTTTGATTTTGCTATGCACTTATTGTATGAAGCTCATATTGCAGCCGTGCCGGGCAGTGCGTTTGGTAGTGAAGGTTATTTGAGGATGTCTTATGCAACCTCGATGGATCATTTACACGAGGCAATTTTTAGATTAAAGAAGGCGCTTAATAAAATTCACTAATCTTATTTGGAAACGTATAGCAGAAGAGATTTGTAAACCTTTTCTGTCGGAAATTCATTCCCTGTCCAAAGATTAAATGATTTTGCAGCCTGCTGTACAAGCATATTTAGACCATTAATAGTTACAGCATTTTTTGATTCAGCTAATTGTAAAAATTTCGTTTTAACCGGATTGTAAACGAGATCAAAAACGATCTGGTCTTTTACAAATACATCCGCCGTACTCAAAACACTATCATCCGAGGTAGGATACATTCCAACCGGTGTAGTATTAACAATCAATGAACAGTTATTTAGTACATTTATTAAATCAGGCTGCTGCAACTCTTTCGTAACAATACCATCAAATTTCATTTTAGATTTGAAATGCTGCTTTAGAGCTTCTGCATGTTGTTCTGTGCGGTTTACTAAATATATTTTTTGCGGTTTAAAATTTCTGATAAGAGTATAAATAACTGCTCGTGCAGAACCACCTGCACCAATTACACAAACCTCATTTCCGCTTATTTGGGATTTATGAGGAGTTAATGAATCTAAAATTCCATTAACATCAGTATTGTATCCGATTAGTTTTCCTAACTCATTTACAACGGTATTAACAGAACCAATTACTGCGGCTTCTTCAGACAACTTATTTACATAATCAACAACTTTAACTTTATGCGGAACAGTCACATTAAATCCTTTTAACCCAAGAGCAACCATTCCTCTTACTGCATTTTTAAGATTGCTTGAATGTACTTCAAAAGGCATGTAAATAATTTTTGTGCCTGTTAGTTCTGCAGCAACGTTATGTATAAATGGAGAAAAACTTTGCTTAATCGGATAACCGATTAATCCAATCAATTCTGTATTTGCATAAAATGAGTTTTGCATACAACTAAATCTAATAAATAAAATTTAAAATTAAACTTCACCAATAAGCCTTTTAAAAAGCTTGGATGATTTTATTTCCGGATAATCTTTTTCAAATTCTGTTCTTATAGATGGATCAAATTGGAAAGCAGATTTAAGACATTCTAAAGCTTCCTGGGTCCTGCTTAAAACAAAATTAACTTTTGCTTTTCCATAAAAAGATGTTGCATCATTAGGATTGATTCGAATACATTCATCAAATGCTTTTAACGCTTCTAGCCATTCGCCTGATTCATAATAAGTTTCTGCAAGATTAAACCAGACTTCATAGTTATTAGGCTCTATTCTTGCAGCTTCTTTATAACTGATTAAGCTATCCTGAATTTGTCCTAGCGAATATTCAAGATCAGCTTTTGCATACCACGCTTCAGCGCTATCCTGAGAAAGTGATATAGCTTTATTAAAATCTCTTAACGCTAATTGATATTTACCCATCGAATCATAACAGAAACCACGCGAAAGATAAGCATCGTAATATTCATCGTTCAGCTTAATCGATTCTGTATAGTATTTTATAGCTGCGGGAAGATCATCAAGTTCTTCATAAATATTTGCAATATTGTAAACCGCTGTTTCATCCTCTTTATCTAACTCAAATGATTTTTTAAAACATTGTATTGCTTCCTGCAGACGTCCAAGATCGGCAAGAGCATTTCCTTTGTTGAACCAAGCACTTGAAAAATTTTCACGGATTGAAATTGCAAGATCGTAACTGTTTATTCCCAGTTCAAGTTTTTCCATCTTAACTAAAACTATTCCACGGTTGTACCAGCCGTTTGGATTATATGGATCAAGTTCTAAAAATTTATCGTATGATTCTAATGCTTTATCAAGCTGTGCAGAATTTTCATAACAGAATCCAAGTTCATAATACACTTCTGAATATTCAGGATCGCGTGCAACTACTTTTAGAAAGTAATCAATTGCCTTACTGAGTTGTGCGCTTCGTTGAAAAAGTAATCCGAGACTAAACATCGCATCATCATTTTCAGGATCAAGTTGCAGAACTTTTTCTAATGATTCCTGTGAATGATCATATAACCCAAGATTTTCTTCTGTCGCGGATTTATCAATCAAAGTTTCAACATCATTTGGATTTAGTGACAGCGAATGCTCATACGCCAATAGGGCTTCACTAAAACGGAATAAACCATTAAGTACTATTCCCTTCTTTAACCAGTACTCTGAATTGTAAGGAAAAATTTCTAAAAATTTATCTAATAAAAATAAAGCATCTTCATATCGATCAACATCCATACATACTTGTATAAGCTCTTCTATTCTTTCAACAGAATCAAAAACATAACCGCTATCAAGAATTTTTTTGCATGAAGCTAATTCTTCTTCTACGTTTTCTTCGGGCAGATCGTATTCCTCTTCATTAGAAAATTCGGAATCGAAAAAAGACATTAAGTTCTCCTAACTGAAAATTGTTTCAGGAAAAATCTATAACTAATAAAAAAGAAAATCAAGGAGTGTAATATTTGTTAGTTACTAAAATTTTATGTAATGAAATAGAATCGTAGCTCAGACTTTAGCGATTAACTGATAACCAAATTACCTCAGAATGAATTCTGAGCTACGAAACACAAACTAATTAACTCTTAAAACTGCTGTAACTTTTTGAGCTGCATCCTGCAGACTCTTAGCTACTTCAAAGTGTAGATCAGATTTATCAAGGAGTTCAGCAGCTTCTTCTGCATTTGTTCCTTCAAGTCTTACTACTATCGGAACGTGAACATGCATTTCCGTTGCAGCATCAATAACGCCTTGAGCAACTCTGTCGCATCTTACAATTCCGCCAAAAATGTTTATTAAAATTGCTTTAACATTTGGATCGGATAAAATTATTTTGAATCCGTTTGCAACAGTTTCTTTATTTGCTCCGCCGCCAACATCTAAAAAGTTTGCTGGTTCACCACCGGCAAGTTTAATAATATCCATTGTTCCCATAGCAAGCCCGGCACCATTAACCATACAGCCAACATTACCATCAAGCTTAATATAATTTAGATTAAATTTAGAAGCTTCAATTTCCAATGGATCTTCTTCATCCAAATCTCTGTATTCCATTATATCAGGATGACGGTAAAGTGCATTATCATCAAAATTCATTTTAGCATCAAGAGCAACAACTTTATCATCGTTTGTAATAACTAATGGATTAATTTCTAACATTGATGCATCGGTGGATTCATAAGCCTTGTAAAGAGCTTTAATAAATGGAATAAAACTTTTGAATGCATTTCCTTCAAGACCTAATGCAAAAGCTAATTTTCGAGCCTGATAAGCCTGCAATCCAACGCCGGGTTCAATCCATTCTTTAATTATTTTTTCCGGAGTTTCTTCCGCAACTTTTTCAATTTCAACTCCGCCTTCTGTAGATACCATAATTACATTTTTTGAAACAGCACGATCCAAAAGAATTCCAAGATACAATTCTTTCTTATAATCCAATCCTTCTGTAATAAAAAGTGTTTTTACAATTTTTCCTTCCGGACCGGATTGATGAGTTACCAAAACATTACCAAGTATTTTTTCGGCATATTCAGCTGCTTTTTCAGGAGAAGTTGTAAACTTAACTCCGCCTTCAAGAACAACAACGTCTCTGTTTCTAACATCATAAATAATTCCTTTGCCTCTCCCGCCGGCGTGTATTTGTGACTTAACCACAAACTGATTTATACCACGCTGCTGAAGTTTGGCCATAGCATCATCAAACTCTAACATACTTTTAATTGCAATTCCATCCTGAACAGGAACACCAAATTTCTTTAATGTTTCCTTTGCCTGAAATTCGTGTATTTTCATTTAACGTCCTTACGATTTTTGATTTATAAATATCGTAGCTCAGATTTTAATCTGAGCATTTAATTTTTTTATTGTAAGCATACACAGATGAATGTCTGTGTTTCGAAAAATATTAATTTATTTCTCACCCATAAACGGATAACGCCAATCTTTCGGCGGATCAAATGTTTCCTTGATAGTTCTTGCAGTCATCCATCTCATTATGTTCATCGCACTGCCTGCTTTATCATTTGTTCCTGAAGCTCTGCCACCGCCAAATGGCTGCTGACCAACTACTGCTCCAGTTGGTTTATCATTTATATAAAAGTTTCCTGCAGCATTTCGTAATCTATTTGATAACTTAACTATTACATTTCTATCCTGAGCAAAGATTGCTCCGGTTAATGCATAAGGTGAAGTTTCATCACACAAAGTTAATGTCTCATCAAGTTTTTCATCTTCATAAACATAAATTGTCATAACAGGTCCAAAAATTTCTTCTTCCATTGATTTGAATTTTGGATTAGTAGTTACGATTGTTGTCGGTTCTATAAAATAACCTTTTGAGTCATCATAATTTCCGCCTGTTATTATATCTGCTTCATTAGAATCTTTTGCGTACTTAATATATTCAGTTATTGATTTGAAAGCGCCTTTATCAATTACAGCACCCATAAAGTTAGTAAAGTCCTCAACATCACCCATTTTTATTTTGCCAACTTCTGCAACATACTTTTCTTTAAACTCTTTCCATAAAGATTTTGGAATATACATCCTAGATGCCGCAGAACATTTTTGTCCCTGATACTCAAAAGCACCGCGCAAAGCTGCAACAACAAGAGCATCAACATCTGCAGTGTTATGAACAAATATAAAATCTTTCCCACCTGTTTCACCAACTATACGCGGATAGTATTTCATATTTTTTAGATTATCAGAAATTGTTTTCCACATATTCTGAAATACTTCTGTTGATCCTGTAAAATGTACGCCAGCAAGATTTGGATTCGTAAAGGCAGGAGTTCCAACCTGTCCACCAGAACCGGGAACAAAATTAATTACACCTTTCGGTAAACCGGCTTCTTCAAATAATTTCATCAACCAGTAAGCAGAATAAACAGCGCTTGATGCTGGTTTCCACAAGCTTA
>CALLZX010000247.1 GCA_937858935.1 uncultured Ignavibacteriales bacterium
TAATTTTTTGTTGAAGTGTTTTTAAAGCTTCATCATCAAAATATTTTGATTTTTTATTACCGTAAGATTCAACGACAACTTCAAGTAAATTTTTATGTATTAGTTTTTTTGTTGATTCTGGAATTGCAAGGATTGATGCACCGGCGCCAGAAACCAAAGCTGATTGTGATGTCAATGCTGCCGCACCCGGATATTTATAAGAACCTGCAATGGATAAAACTTTTCCAGCCGAATATTTATGAACTGATTTCTTTCTTCTAGGTAAAGATGAATAAACATCTTCGGGTTCAGTTAAATAGGTATCCGGATTTATATCATCAAAATAAGTTCGGCCAATTCCAATTTCTTTTAAAACCATTTCGCCACAAAATTCATAACTACTTCCGATAAATAGACCCTTCTTAAACTCACCAAGAGTAACTGTTAAATCTGAATTGAAGACAACTTCACCAAATCCTGTATCAGCATTCAATCCAGTTGGAACATCAATTGCACATTTAAATGCAGTAAAATTGTTTAATGATTCTACAATCGCTGAATATGGCACTTTCAGTTCACCGGTAAATCCACTACCAAGAATTGCATCTACAATTACATTACAGCCTTTTAACCAATTAATATCTTTTACAGATTTGTATGATTTTACTTTAAGATTTTTTCTTTGTGATGAAAGATTTTTTATAATTTTATAATTTATTCTGCAATCATCACTTTGATCGTTTTCAGATCCTAAACAAACTACTTTAACCTCAAATCCAGCATTAGAAAAATGTCTTGCAACCGCATAACCATCGCCGCCATTATTCCCTTTTCCGCAAACAAACCCTAAACAGTTATTATTTTCAACCCGTTCTAAGATTGAGTGATAAATACCGAGGGCAGCATTTTCCATCAGAACAATACCTGGGACATTTAATCTTTTTATTGCAAATGTATCAAGATTACGAATTTGAGATGTGTTATAAAGTGGTATCATATAATTTCTTTATCATAAAAAAAAGGGAATCACTTCCCTTTTAATCTTAAACAAACTTTGTTACCAAATCTATTAATGTACCGGGAAAGATTCCAAGTAGTATTACAAGAAGAACTGAAAAAACAATAGCTATCATTGCATTTTTATTAGTTTCAATTGCAAAATCATTTTCCGAAGGTTTGAAGTACATTAAAACTACTATGCGTAAATAAAAATAAACGCTTATTGCGCTTGATAAAACTCCAAGTATTGCAAGCCAGGTCAAATCAGATTTTATTGCAGCGATGAAGATATAATATTTACCAAAAAATCCACCAAAAGGCGGTAACCCAGCAAGTGCAAACATTAAGACAGCAAGTAAACCAGCTAATAGTGGTTTTCTATTTCCTAAACCTGCATAAGAATTTATATCAAGATTTGTTTCATCTTTTCCTTCAAGAAGAGATATTATTCCAAATGCGCCAAGATTCATAAATGTGTAAGCAGCTAAATAGAATATAACCCCAGCTACAGCTTCGTGATTTCCAGCAGCTAATCCAATAGCAAGATAACCAGCATGCGAAATTGATGAGTATGCTAACATTCTCTTAATATTGGTTTGAGCAATTGCAACAATACTTCCGTAGAACATTGATAGAACTGAAATTACTGCAAGGTAAGGTGTGAATAGATTTCCTGCAGGTCCATTAAATAATGCAAATAGTGTAGCTATGATTGCACTAAATGCGGCAGCTTTTCCACCAGTTGAAAA
>CALLZX010000248.1 GCA_937858935.1 uncultured Ignavibacteriales bacterium
TCAAATCCTGATCAATTGAAATCCTTATTAAAAAAATCTGATATTGTTATAAACGCAGTACCTGGTTTTATGGGATTCAATACTCTTAAAGAAATCATCAAGGCAAAAAAAAATGTTGTTGATATTGCTTTCTTTCCTGAAAACCCGTTTGAACTTGATGAGCTTGCAAAACAAAATAATGTTACCGCTGTTGTAGATTGCGGAGTTGCGCCGGGTATGAGCAATCTGCTTGCTGGTTATGTTAATTCTATTTTAGATAAAACTGAAACAATTTTGATATATGTTGGAGGCTTGCCGGTTGTACGGGAATTTCCTTATGAATACAAAGCTGGCTTCTCACCAATAGATGTGATAGAAGAATACACGCGTCCCGCAAGATATATTGAAAATGGAAAGTTAGTTATTCGTCCTGCACTATCTGATCCCGAATTTCTAAACTTTGATGAAGTCGGCACTCTTGAAGCTTTTAACAGTGATGGTTTAAGAACTTTAGCAAATACTTTAACTGCACCGAATATGAAAGAGAAGACACTCCGTTATCCTGGTCATATTGAAAAGATGCGTGTGCTTCGTGAATCTGGATTTTTCAAGCAGGAAGAAATTGAAGTAAATGGAATTAAAATTAAGCCTATCGATTTTACATCAAAATTATTATTCCCGATGTGGGAACTTAAAGAAGGTGATGAAGAATTTACTGTTATGAAAATAATTGTTGAAGGTGAAAAGGATAAAAAGAAAGTCCGTTATACTTATAACTTGTTGGATCGTCACGATAAAAAAACAAACATTCACTCAATGGCAAGAACAACGGGTTATACAGCCACAACAATGGTTCGTCTATTAGTAAAGGGAATGTTTGATCAAAAGGGAATTTGTCCGCCTGAATATATCGGACAAAAACCTGATTGTGTTGAATTTATGTTAAAAGAATTAAAAGATCGTGGAGTTATTTATAATCAAGTTATAGAGAAATTGGGATAACAGAATTGAATCACTCGCTTAATAAAATACCAATAGTAAAACTTGCTAATTATCCCACTCCTTTAGATGAAGCCCGACGATTAGCAGATAAAATTGGTCTCTCAAAATTATTTATTAAGCGAGATGATTTAACCGGACTTGCTGGTGGTGGAAACAAAGCAAGAAAACTTGAATATGATTTTGCAGAAATTGTTAACGGAGGTTATGATGTTGTTTTAACTGCTGGCGGAATTCAATCTAATCATGCAAGAATGACAGCAGCCGCAGCACGCAAACTTGGTCTTGATATTAAACTTGTGCTTGGAGGACCTGATTTTGAAATCGCTAAAGGAAATTTACTTCTTGATGTCATGTTCAAAGCTGAGATTAGATATTTAGTTGATGATGATGCAAATGTTAGTTTGGAAAACGAAATGCAAAAATGGTCTGATGAACTTTTACAAAAAGGGAGAAAACCATACATAATTCCAATTGGTGGAAGTACAGCACTTGGTGCACTTGGCTATGTTAAAGCGATGGAAGAACTTTCTACTCAACTTGAAAATGGTGGTGTACAAATAATTGTAGGTGTTGGTTCTTGCGGAACTTTTGCTGGAGCAATTCTTGGTGCAAAAATATTTATGCCCAATGCAAGAGTAATCGGGATTAGTGTTTCAAGAACTGTTGATGCTATCAAAAAGAGAACTAAAGAACTAATAAAAGAAAGTTCTGCGTTAATTGATTTTAAAATAGATAATGAGATTTCAATTGAATGTTACGATGATTATTACACAGAATATGGAATGATTACAAAAGCAGGAGAACAAGCAATCAATGATTGCGCAGATCTTGAAGGAATATTGCTCGATCCGATTTACACTGGCAAAGTTATGGCAGGGTTGATTGATCTAACTAATAAAAATATTATTGATAAAAATATCCCTGTTATATTCATTCATACAGGTGGAATGCCAATTATATTTTCTTTTGAATCAGAATTTGGTAGTAAAATTAACTGTACAAAGATTATCCCGAAGAATTAACTGAACGATGCATAGAATATTAACGATTTTGCTTTTCTCTTTAGCTTTCAACTTAAACATATTTCCTCAAGATACTATTCAATCTCTTTTACAAAAATTCAGAGATAAAGATCAATTTGTAAATGGTGAGGCGATAAATGAATTAGTAAAGATTGGGGAGCCAACTGTTGAGTACTTAACAAAATCATTACAAGATGAAGATGAAAATGTTAGATGGTGCTCTGCAATTGCATTAGAAAAAATTTCTCCACTTGGAAAACAATCAATTCCATTTTTAATTAAAGCACTTCAGGATAAAAACTCAGATGTAAGATGGTGTTCAGCTTTAGCATTGAGAAAATTTGAATTAGATGCATTAGAATCTATTCCATCATTACAAAAACTTTTGTATGATGAAGATTACGATGTAAGATGGGCAGCGTACATTGCTATCTCGAATATTGATAAAAAATCGCTGAATATTATCCCTGATCTTTCTGAAAAAATAAGTGCAATAGAAAAGTTAACCCCTGTATTGATGGAAGAATTAAATGTTCCTGGAGTTTCAATAAGTATCTTTCAGAATCATCAGATTGCCTATTCTAAATCATTTGGCGTAGCTGATGTCAATACTGAAAAATTGGTTGATAAAAAAACAATGTTCGAAGCTTGTTCAATGAGCAAACCTGTATTTGCTTATCTTGTCTTAAAATTAGTTGAGCAAGGTAAACTGGAATTAGACAAACCACTTTGTAATTACCTGCCTGAAAAATTTATTTGTGAAGATGAAGATTATCCAAAACAAATTACTGCAA
>CALLZX010000249.1 GCA_937858935.1 uncultured Ignavibacteriales bacterium
TAAAGATGAAAACACAATCAATCCACCTGATGATGGGAAAATAAAAAAGAGCAGTAAGCGAGGTCTTGCATATAATCTTACAAATGCTGCTGATCTTGATACTTTGAAAAGCGGTGTTAGCTGGTGGTACAATTGGAATTATTACACAACAGCACCTGTAAATTTTAATAAAGATTACCAGATGGAATTTTTACCAATGCTCTGGGGAGGTAACACAAGTAACAGCGATATGAATGCTGTAAAAAGTTTTATCTTAAGTCATTCGGAAATTAATTACCTGCTTGTAATGAACGAACCAAATTTAACCGACCAGGCAAACAGAACTCCTGAGCAAGCTGCTGCGGATTGGATAAAGTTCGAACAGGTTATTAGTGATCTTGCAGCACAACAAAGAACCGTGTATTTAGTTGGACCCGCAATGACATGGGGAACAATGCCAAACTACTCCGATCCTGTTGTGTGGCTTGATGCATTTTACGCTGCGTATAAAAATGCAAACGAAAACAGACCGCCGAAGATTGATTACCTTGCTTTTCACTGGTATGATTACGGACTTGCGGCTCAGTTGGATCGTCTTCAAAAATACGGCAAGCAAATATGGGTTACAGAAATGGCAAATTGGAATCCTCAAATCAATTCTTACCAGAAGCAGGCAGCACAAATGGTTGAGATGGTTAACATCTGCGAAACCCGAACGGATGTTTTTAGATATGCATGGTTTATAGGACGAGGAACTTATCCTGATAATAGGTTTACTTATTTGTTTAATCCTTCGCCTGGCGAGTTAAATGATCTTGGCAAGCTTTATTTGAGTTTGCCTTATAGTGAGTAATAAAAATTTTTATCTATCACTATTAGTAACCTTCGAGGTTTTAATTTGCAACCTCGAAGGTTAGAAAAAAAATAGAAAATAATTAATCCTGTTCGTAAGCCATTTCACCATGCAGCGAGCTATCAAGTCCGGCAGCTTCTTCTTCTTTTGTAACTTTAACAGGAGTGACAAAATTTATTAACCAGAGCATTACATAAGAAAAGACGAATGCATAAACACAAACAACCAAAACGGTAACAACTTGTTTAAATAGAAAATCATAACCGCCGCCCATAAACAATCCATTTGTTGTAACCATTGGATTTACTGCATTGGTCGCGAACAATCCAAGCAGGATTACACCAATAGAACCACCAACGCCGTGTACACCCCAAACGTCAAGAGCATCATCCCACTGCATTTTGTTTTTAAGCGATACTGCAAAGTAACAAACTATGCCTGCAACAATTCCAATAACAGCTGCGCTCTGAACGTTAACAAAACCAGCAGCAGGAGTTATTGTTGCTAGTCCTGCAACAGCACCGGTTAATAATCCCACAAACTTTGGTTTTTTTTCTAAAGTCCAGGCAAGAATCAACCAGGTAATGGCGGCAAAGGATGCGGCAATATCCGTATTTAAAAATGCAATACCTGTTATCGCATCAACTTGTAATTCACTGCCGGCATTAAATCCATACCATCCAAACCAAAGCAAACCAGTACCAAGCGCAACAAGCGGAATGCTATGCGGCCCGCGTTCTGCAATACTTCTTTTACCAACATAAAAAACTGATGCAAGTGCAGCCATACCAGCACTAGCGTGTACAACGATACCACCAGCAAAATCAAGAACGCCCCATTGTGCTAACAGGCCACCGCCCCAAACCATATGCACTAATGGAAAGTAAACAAATACCAACCATAGAGTTAGAAAAACCATATAGGCGGGAAATCGTACTCTGTTTGCAAATGCGCCTGTTATTAATGCAGGAGTAATGATTGCAAACATCATTTGATACAAACAGAAAACGTAAAGAGGAATTTTATTGTTGCCCGTATATATTGAATTAAGATCTGTGCCGGCGAGAAAAGCCATATTAAGATTGCCAATTATTCCGCCTTCGCCCCCGCTAAAACAAAGCGAGTAACCAAAAGCAAACCATATAACAGTTGTCCAGCCAAGTGAAACAAAACTTTGAATCATTATAGCCAAAACATTTTTTCGACCAACAAGTCCGCCATAAAAAAAAGCTAAACCCGGAGTCATAAGCATAACAAGACTGGTTGCGATAAGCATAAATCCAGTACTACCAGTATCGAACATAAAAGCTCCTTATATTAAATTTGAAAATATCAATGGCGTTAAAACGTTAGACCAAAAACGAGATAAGAAATTTCTGCTCTTGGATTAATTAAAAAAGTAACTGAAACAGGTAATGAATAATCTTCTGTTATTTTAACAGATTTTGTTGCCTTAACGCCAACGTTAATAACATTAAATGTTTCTGTTCCGTAATAGGCAGGATTTTCTTCGCTTCCAGCAGAGGCACCAACAAAAAAATTAAGAGGAACTTCTGCAACTGTTGCCGGATAATCTAATTGAAAATATGTATTGCTACCGGCATCATTATAAACGTTAATGTATCCGGATAGAGAAAGAGGAAAAGATTCAGGTCCTTTTAAAAGAAGTCCAGTTTCAATTGTGTGAGCACCTGGGCCTTCAGGATCATCGTAGTTATTAAAGTTTCCCCATTTGAGTCCGGCATTTGGAAA
>CALLZX010000250.1 GCA_937858935.1 uncultured Ignavibacteriales bacterium
AACCTAAAATTACACTTCTACCAAATCAGGATACTTTTCCTGGTACTTAACAAAAAACTCACCAATAGCTTTGTAAGCTTTTTCAAGTATTTGCTCGTTTGGTAAAAAGACAACTCTAAAATGATGGGTTCCAGGAACCTGTCCAAATCCACTGCCCGGAACAATTACAACTCCCGTTTCACGAATTAACTCACCTACAAAATGTGCATCAGGTTGTTTCATCTCCAATTTTGGAAATGCATAAAATGCACCTTCAGGTTTTACACAGGAAATTCCCGGAATTGCATTTAACATTTCAACTGTTAAATCTCTGCGGCACGTAAGTTTTTTCATTGCTTCGGTAAGATGATCATGATTTCCTTCGAGTGAAGGTTTTATTCCATACTGCTCTGGATGGTTTGCAGACAATCTTGCACGAAGAATTTTATTTACTGCTTCGATAAAATCAGATAGAACTTCTTTTCTTCCGCTTACAATTCCCCAACCAATTCTAAAACCGGGAACCATATAATTTTTGGATAACCCGCCGAATGTTATGCAGGAAACATCTTTATTTAATGAGGCAATTGAAATATGTTTTTTTCCATCAAACAATAACTTGTCATAAATTTCATCAGCAAAGATCACAAGATTATGCTCAAGTGCTAAATCAACAATCTGCTGCAAATTTTCTTTTGTATAAAGTGAGCCGGTTGGATTGTTTGGATTTATAAGCACAATTGCTTTTGTCTTATCATTTATTTTTGATTTAATATCTTCAATATCGGGCAGCCAACCGTTTGATTCATCAAGGTAATATGGATTTTCCATCATTTGGAGTTTGCTCGCGATTGCAGTATAAAGCGGATATCCTGGAGTTGGTGTAAGAACATTTTCTCCGTCATTAACAAGTGCAGTTAAACAAATATCAATCGCTTCACTTGCTCCTGTAGTTACAAAAATATCGTGAACATTTGTTATACCTTTTCTTTCAGCTTCAGCTTCAATTGCTTTTACTGCTTCGCCGATTCCTGATGAAGGCGCATAACCATTTAGATTCTTTAACATTGCCTGATACGTTGCATCAACAAGATGTTTTGGTGGAACAAAATCATAAAGATTTGGATCACCAATATTTAAGTACAACATTTCTTTTCCTGTTTTTGCAACTTGATTAGCAAGAACAACTATATCTCTAACTGCGTAAGTAATATTTTCAGTTCTAACTGCGGGAATTATTTTATTGATCATTTTAAGTCTCCGTAAAAAGTAATTTCAATTTCTACATCAAACTTAATAAAAATAATTATGAGTGTTAAGACAAATAGATGTTTAAATGGGAAGGATTATTCAATCATTTCTTTTAAGTACAAGCAGTGTAAAATCATCGTTATAAAAATCAGATGAACTGAAGTGCTTTGTTGCAGAAATTACTTGTTTAATAATTTCACCCGGAGATTTATCAGCATTGGAATTAAAAGTTTCTATCAGTTTTTCTAACCCAAATTGTTTCTTGTCCTTGCTAAAAACTTCAACCACTCCGTCGGTATATAAAAGTATCTGATCATTATTTTCTATTTGTATTTCGAAAGTCTTGAACTCAGCATCCTTTAGAAGATTTAGTGAGGGTCCGCCGCCTTCTAATAATTTTGTGCCGGCTGAACTATCATGAATCGCCGGATTATGTCCGCAATTACAATAAATAAATAAGTGATCACTATAATCAAGTATTCCATAAAAAATTGAAATAAAATCTCGCTTACGCATAAACTCCGAAACGTGCTGATTCATTAGATGCATCAACTTCGCTGGATCTGAAAAAAGTTTTGCATTATATCTTAGCAGTGCACGGAACCCAGCCATTATTAAAGCAGCCGGAACACCATCGCCTGAAACATCTGCTATAACAATTGCAATTCTGTTTTCATCAATAGGAATATAATCAAAATAATCACCGCCAATTTCATAAGTTGGAATACAAACACTTGCAAATGAATAACCTGTAATTTCAGGTTCAGAACCTGGAAGTAAGCCGAGTTGAACATCTTTTGCAAGATTAAGCTGCTCTTCAATTTTTTTCTTTTCAAGAATCTGATAATGCAATAAAGCTTTTTCGATTGAGATTGCTGAGGCTTCTGCGAAAAAGTTGAGCACTTCAATATCAGCAGGATCAAACGCGGCTAGCTTATCACTTTCAACATTTAGTGCACCGATAGTTTTCCCATCACGCAATATTGGTGAAGTTATTTCAGATTTGGTTTCTTTTCTGCCGGGAATGTAACGCTCATCCTTAGTAATATCATTTAGGATAATACTTTTTCCTGTTTTAATTGTTTGTCCAATTATTCCTTTACCTTCCATAAGCATCGCATCAGATTCCAAAGGTAAGTTTCCAAATCCGCGCTGAACCATACTTGCAATTTTTTGTCTGGTTTGATGATATCCCGGATGATTAATGTCTTCGCTAAGAATAAAAATTCCTGCCGCATCGTATTCAATTATGTTTGCTAGCATATCCAAAAGCAGGTTAAGAATTTTATCAAGATCCAGCGTACCCTGAATTTTATGAGATATATTCCGGAGCAGTTTGTACTTTATTTCTGC
>CALLZX010000251.1 GCA_937858935.1 uncultured Ignavibacteriales bacterium
GTTACATTTGTAAATGATTCGCCGTCTTTAATCTCAAATGTAAACGGTGCAGGTTTATCATAATGGTTGGATGTAAAAAAAGTTATGTGTCCAACTATCACAAAAATAAAAAACATGGCAAGTACTAAAACTAACTGCGCATTGCTAAAAAGATTGAATGCTTTTAACCTCATTTAACTTTTTTCTGTAATTGTACGAATCTAATAAATACTAGAATTATGAAACTTAATAATGCTGTTAAAATTCCAAATAATAAAAAGATATAATTTTTGCTTGATTTGCTTATTTTGTAATTACCCATTTTACCTCTAACAGATAAAAACTTTATATTGTCAATAAATAAACCATCGACGATAGAAGTATTTTCAGTTCCAGGGTATTCTCCATAATTAAAAGAATCTTTGTTTACTGTTCTTAAAATAATTCTATTATCTTCTAAGTTAACGTTTGACACAGATATATTAAAAATATTTGAAGACTTATTATTTCCTTTTCCAAGAAACCGCCAAAATATTCCATCTAGATATAAACTATCCCCAAGTTCATGATTTGGGCGTAAAGTCGATACCATTTCACCTGGATTCACTTTTTTATACTGAAGATTATTAACGTTCACTATATTTCCGATATTATATTTATTTTTATTTTGCCATTCTAACCAGCTACTGGTCATAAACCTAATAAAAAAGCCAGTCTGTTCTTTCCTTTTCTTACTGACACCATTTTTTATAATAATGTTTTTTATATCTTTAGTATTGTGTTGAACTCTTGGATAATCATCTGTCATTATTCCGAAGGCATCATCAAAACTTGAAATCTCAAATCCATCAATCATTATATTTTCACAACCTCCATTTATATGAAATCCATCCTTCGCGCCATCATAAAAATACGATTTTACTATTGCATTTTTAACAGATTGCAAGTGTACACCATAGAGTTGGCTATCACCATTAATAATTTTGACATTATTCAAAATTAAATTATTTAGAAATTTGAAAGAGATAATTCCATTAGCTGTTTTGTGCGCTGCATCTATTTGACTTCCTTCGTTATTTGCATCTATAAGAATATTTGCAATAATAATATTAATATTAAATTTTTCAGCAAAATCTAATTTGGTTTTTGTGTTTACAAAAACATGAGAATAATTACTCACCTTCATCAATTTTACAGTACCTTCACCTTCAATTGTAATATTGTCATTTAAATAAATCGGTTTTGCTAAGTAATATGTACCCGATTTAATTATTACGTGATTTGAGTTTGAAACCACATCCTGAAATATTTTTGTGTAATCTTTTTTACCGTTAAAATAAATGACCGAAGTTTTTTTATAGGAATTATTGGATGTAAAAAAAGTTATGTAGCCGACTAAAACAGTTGCAATAAATACGAATGCAACTAAAGCCCACTGAACTTTACTGAATATGTTAGATAGTTTTACTGCCAATTACTTTTAAAAATAAATTGAAGAGTTTATAATTATGGATTGCAATATAAAGCAGTTAAGGGAAATTATTCATCCAAAGTTTTGTACAGATAATTTTTAGTAATCAATCTTATTTATTACCAGTTAGCAAAAACACAGGATAGTTGCCGTGTGGTTTTTCATCAATACTTGCTGTATTAATTTTAACATTTTTAAATCCGCCTGCGATGGCTTGTTCCTGGAATGCTGTTCTATCAAATCCAAGATGAAAAACTCCTGTGTCTTCGGTATGAAAACTTCCATCTTCAATATCAAGATCGGAGATTGCAAGTACGCCATTATCACTTAGCATTGTATAAAAATCGTTAAACATAGCCTGCGTATCTTTTATATGATGCATTGTCATTGATGAGATTATTCCATCAAATTTCATATCTAATTTTGTTTTTGTTAAATCCAGTTGAAGAATCTCAACTTCACAATCTAAGTTTTTAATTTTTTCATTTAACTGTTTGCACATTGCATCCGATACATCCACCGCAGTAATTTTTTTTACAAACGGAGCCACTCTTTCTAAAAGCAAACCTGTACCGCTGCCAAAATCCATTATGTGCATATTTTTGTTAAACGCAAAGCTGCGTAAAATAGAATTAGCAATGTTATCTACATTACCGACTCTGTTTGCATCTTTATCGTAGCTTTCTGCTTTTTGTTCAAAATAATCTTTAATCAAAATGTGTTGTCCTCTTAGGTTATATGAAATTAATTGTAGGTTTTACTTTTATTACGGGTTGAAATATAAAGCGGTTGAGTGAAAATATTTTGTTTAGTATTGATCATTTATGAACTAGATTTTAATCAAAACAGAAGTTGTATTGTGACTAGAATAAATATTTCTTATTACATTCAGGAATTTCTCTTAATATCTTAAAACGTATAAAGTAATACTTAACCTCAGGAGCTAATCTTGTAAAATCACTTTTGTTATACATCTTAGATACTCTTAAAATATCAGAAATTGATTCCGGATGATTATTTATATGAACTATTGAGGAATCTTGATCATTATCAAAAATTCTTTCAACTAAGATAGTTGATGGCTCAGAACTCATACCCGAGATGTAACTAACAGAACTTCCTATAAATAAGGTGTCAGATTCCTTCGTATAATAATTTAGATGCATTGTATTTATTACTTGAGCACCCCTAAATACAAAATGAATTTCATTATCAGAGACAACTTCTGCGTAATCCTGGCTTATTTTCCAAACAGGAGTAATTTTATATCTAATAATTAATTCTGCATCCACAGTGTCTTTGAGAAAATTCAAGCTTTTTATGTTTTTAATTATAGATTCTTCGTACAACTGTATGTATTCTACGCTATCAAGTGAACTTATCTTAAAATTAAAAGCTTCAAAATTTTTAACATCAAAATTAACCTTGAAGGAGCCAGGTTGTTCTGCTCTAAGAGCTATTGCCGGGATGATAAAGTTGATTTTAGGAAAACAGAAGAAGGGTTCGGCAAAGTTTATCTCATATAAACTTAAAAGAAAAATTAAGGTTAAAAAAAAAATTCTCATAAATGACCTTGCATTTTATTAATAGCCTCAATAGTAGTTATTTATAATAAAGAGGAATATTCTTTTCTACCATCCCATCATCTCTTAGACGGAATAAGTATAGGGATAATTAAAAACTAAATAAATCAAAACATAAGCCTCGTCCCACACGCAACTTATGTTTATAAAAAATAAACATCAAGTATTTTAATGCTTTACAATCGTCAACAATTAGCATTTCTAAA
>CALLZX010000252.1 GCA_937858935.1 uncultured Ignavibacteriales bacterium
GATGAGATAGAAAAAACAAATGATAAAATAAATCCACCAACGCCGGTAATTAATAATTGTACAAATACCATTGGCAGATAATCATACTTCTTTGTGAATACATCCACATAGACCACTTGAAACGCAAAAAGCAGCGCACACAATAACGTTAGTAAATCGCCAAGATTAAAATCTGAACCGAGTTGCTTTATAAAATCAAAAGCGTTTTCACCTTTGCTGGATAATAATATCAATCCCATCAATACTAGAAACACGCTGAGGATGTTAAACCATTTTGGTTTTCGTCTTTCAATGATCAGTTGTAGGATGGGAATAAATACTACAAAGGTTCCTGTAATAAATCCTGATTTAGTAGCTGTTGTAAGATTTAATCCAAGTGATTGAGCAGCAAATCCAGTGAAGTAAAAAAATCCAAGAATGGATCCTGCAATCAATGTTTGTCTATTTGTCCTTTTCAAAGATGCATAAACGAAAGGTAAAAATATTAGTGCTGCGATACTAAATCGTAAACCAAGAAATAATAAGGGTGAGATATCGTTGAAGGCATTTTTAATCAGCGCAAAAGTTCCACCCCAGATAAGAGTATTGAACAGAAGTGCAATTTCACCCGTGTATTTTTTCATCTAATTTAATTTTTAAGTCATTTCGACCAAAGGAAGAAATCTGAATACTGATATTATACATATTTCAAAGTCGAAGACTCCTTCGAAATGACCTGATCAGTTAATTTAATTTACTTGTTGTACAAACTCAATTACTCTTTATCCTTGCTTCGTACATATCCAAAAGATTTTAGCATATTAAGATTTGAACGCCATTTTTCTCTCACCTTAACTCTAAGTTCAAGATAAACTTCACGATCTAAAAATTCTTCAATGCTTCTTCTGGATTTTTCGCCTAACTCTTTAATTGATCTTCCGCCTTTTCCAATGATAATCGGTTTTTGGCTCTCCCTTTCAACAACTATTTCTGCACTAATAAAATCCTTGGAATGTTCCCTCTCTTTAAACTCAGCAATTAAAACCTCGCAACTATAAGGAACTTCATCTTCATAAAGTTCAAATAGTTTTTCACGTATTATTTCAGTAACAAAAAATCTTTCTGTCTCTTCAGAAACAATATCATCCGGATAAAACTTTGCACCTTCGGGCAAACACTCAACAATATCGTTTAGTAATCTTTCAAGATTAAATTTAAGATTGGCAGAGACTGGAATAACAGATTTAAAGATATTCAGTTTTTCAAATCTATCTATTAAAGCAAGTGCCTGATCCTGTGAAATGGTATCAATCTTATTAAGAACCAAAATTTTTGGATTCTTTTTTTCGCTAATAACTTTCTGAATGTATTCGTTTTCTTCTGATCCTTTAAATGATTGTTCTGAACTTACATCATAAATAATCACGAATACATCTGCATCCTTAACAGAAAGATCAATATCATCCATCATTTTTTCCTGCAGAAGATAAGCAGGTTTTAAAATTCCAGGTGTATCCAAAAAAACTACCTGATAATTTTCTTCCGATAATATTCCAAGTATTCTTTTACGAGTTGTCTGAGGTTTTGATGTAGTTATGGAAATTTTTTGTCCAAGTAAAGCATTCATAAGAGTTGATTTACCAACATTTGGCAATCCAATTATAGCAGCGTAACCGGCTTTTGTATTCATTCTTGTCTTTTATTTTTTAATGATGTGCAAATATACGAAATGGACCGGCAATTTAAGGCAGAATAACCTATTAAGATGAAGGATATTCTTGAAAATCAATATTATAAAAACACGATTTACTGATTTGTTAAGGTAAGGTCATACTTCGACTTCGCTCAGTGTGACAATGGTTCTTAATGGCTAAAATTCTTTTTGGAATGCTTTTGATAATCATACAGGAAGTATCCTGAAATCAACATAATAAACGATAACACTGAACCGAATATTGTAAGATTTTTTTGTCCAAATAAATTTGAAACATAATCACCAAGATCTTTAGCATAAGTTGTTACAACTTCAGATGATTGAATTGGTTGTATTGAAGAAATAACTTGATATAATACATATCCGGTAATTCCGAGTATTATTAACCCCAACAGTGATAGTATAGACAAAAGAAAATACTTCTGTTGCTGAGCAACTACAGATTTATTATTTAGTTTTTTCATTACAAGTTTTGTAAAATCGATTGAAGTTGATTCTTCTTTAATTGAGTTTAAAAGACTATGAGCTTTTAAAAGCGCCTCATATCTCTTCTTAACCTCCAATGAACTTTCAATTGAAATTTTAACTAGAACTTTTTCATCCTGATTGAGTTCATCATCTAAATACTTATTCAATAACTCATCATTTATATTATTCATATAACTTCCTGAAATAAATTTCTTTTCTCTATTATTTCCCTTAGCAAATTTCTTGAACGATGGAGTATTACTTTTACATTTGAAACAGAAATTTGTAAAACCTCACTGATCTCTTCCGTGCTCATTTCTTCAAGATAAAACATCGATACCACAGCAGCGTTTTTGTGTGGAAGTTCATTAACAATTCTCTTTACAAAAATTGATAAATCTTCTTTAACTAAATCATCAGCATTGTAACTACTTTGCAGAAAATGCAAATCATCAACAGAACTCATTTCATTTTCAATTTTTCTTTTAACACTCGAAAGTTTTGTTAAAGCTGAATTATAAACTATTCTATAAAACCATGTTGAAAACTTTGATTCAAATTTAAAAGTATTCAAGTTATTGTAAGCTTTCAAAAAACAATCCATCAAAACCTCTTCAGCTTCAAACTCATTTTTTAACATTCGCTTGAGCATAGTAAATGCTTTATTCTTATATCTATCAATAAGAACAGAATAATCCGCTTGATTACCTTTTTTTACGGATTCAATGATCTCAACATCTGTAAGGTTTTTCATTATCATATAGACTAAACCGATCAAACAAAGGTTACACCTTCTATCACACCTTAAATTAGAATGAATTTATTTTATAATCAATTTGTAACCTAATTAAATTATGGTTAGTCAAATGTTTTAGAAGAAAAAATAACGATCAATTTATTAAAGTCCTTTTATTAGGATTAGAAGCAAAGGAGAAATAAAATGCACGGACCTGAAATTGTTGCTGTATTTATACCAATCATTATTACACTCGTAATTGGAGTTGTATTAATTGCTCACTTTTATTTGCATTCTAAAGAAAAACAAATGCTGATAGAAAAAGGATTATCAACAGAAG
>CALLZX010000253.1 GCA_937858935.1 uncultured Ignavibacteriales bacterium
AAAGTATTGTGTATTCTAAACTTATTGATGAATATAAAGAACCCGGTTACTATAAAATAGATTTTGATGCCAGCAAATTTTCAAGTGGTATATATCTTTATTCATTAGAAATAAATTTAAATTATCTAAAAAGATGATATTAGCTAAGTAATAATGAAAATTTATAAAATAATAGCAGTAATATTTTTGTTAACAATTATTTCAGAATATTGTTTTGCGCAGTATATGAGGTTATCTGCACCAATTAAACCAGGTAATATTTGGGTATATATGGTTGATAGTGGCTTTGCTAAAGTAATCGTTACTGATTCTGTTTTTGTTATTGATTCTGTAGGGTATTCATTTGTCACCTTTATTCCTTATCGTGGGGTTTTCTGGGGTAATGGTAAACCAGTGAGATTAAAATGGAATAATGATGTAGTTGTACGATTAGATTCAACATACCCTGATATAAATCACGAATTTATTTATTATAAAAAAAATTGTAGTATTGGTGATACATGGTCTCAAAGAAATGCACGCTTAAGTGATAGACAAATAACATACACCGTTGTTGATACAGGCACAGCCAATGTATTTAATACATTCACTACTATTAAAACTATTTTTGTTACAGATGGGTTGATAATAGATTATGAATTTTGGTCTGAAAAATTTGGATTTCTACAAAACTCCTCTCCGTTTGGTGGCACAGATATACTAAAGGGTTGCATTATAGATGGTGTATTATATGGTGATACTAGTACAGTTACAGATGTTGAAGAAGAGTTTCTTGATATTTCTGTCACTGAATATCAGTTATCCCAAAACTACCCCAATCCCTTCAACCCAAGTACAATTATAAACTATTCGGTTAAAGATGCTGGTTTAGTCAGCTTAAAAGTTTATGACATTTTGGGAATAGAAGTAGCCACCCTCGTTAATGAAACAAAAGAAGCTGGCAACTTTGCAGTTGAGTTTAATGCTGCAAATTTACCAAGCGGAGTTTACATATATACTTTGCAGGTAAATGGATTCACATCAAGTAAAAAAATGCTTCTAATGAAATAACATTCCTAAAAAAGGGCATAAGCAACCTCGTGCCCTTTTTTATTTTTTTCTTGCTTTACTTCTGCTTCGGTTGTCACTAACCAACCTCTAACAGATTATAAAAACCACGCCCTTTATTCCAAAATTTATCAATTTCAAATAAAAACGTTTTGTAACATCACAAAAACACACTGTAACCTTTAAAAAATTAAATGTAAATCCTTAAAAACACAATGTAAGTTGACAAAAATGACGTGTACGATTATAAAAACGTTTTGTATACTTTAAAAATGGATTGTAACTGGACAAAAATGTCTTGTAACATCGCAAAAACATAATGTAAGCTCTCAAAAATGAAATGTAAGATCATAAAAACAGAATGTATCACCACAAAAACACAATGTCGCATCGCAAAAACACAATGTAAAACCTCAAAAATAAATTTACTTTCTCTTTCCCTCTCCTTGATAAGGAGGGGGAATAAGAGTGAGGTCTCCTATAAACGGCAGCTACTAATAAAAACAAAAAAGCCTCGACTTTCATCGAGGCTTTCTTTTTAATTCTCTATCTCCGCAAGTTCGGGTAGTTTAATCTTCCTTGGCTTCATATCATCTTTCTTTCCTTTGCCGTTACCGTTTCCATTACTTCCGTTCTTGCCATTCTTACCGTTGGTTTTGTTCTTGCTTCCAAACCCTTCCGGATTATTTGCATCAGCATAATTTTTATAAGTATAAATCTTATGCTGAAAGTTTCTAAGAATTATTCTGTCTTCATCTTTATGAAGCACGTAGTTTGGTATAATCGGAATCTTTCCGCCGCCGCCCGGTGCATCAATTACAAAATGAGGAATTGCAAGTCCGCTTGTATGTCCGCGCAAACCTTCAAGAATCTTTATTCCTGTTTCGATAGAAGTTCTAAAATGATTTGCACCTTTAGTTTCATCAGCCATATACATATAGTAAGGACGAACTCTTATCTTAAGAAGTTTCTGCATCAACTCTTTTACAACTTCAGGATCATCATTAACGCCTTTCATAATAACCATCTGGTTTCCAACAGGAACTCCGGCATCAGCCAACATCTCACAGGCTTTAGAGCTTTCAGGAGTAATTTCCCACGGATGATTAAAATGTGTATTAACATAAATTGGATGATACTTCTTTATCATATTAACAAGTTTATTAGTTATACGATGAGGAAGTACACAAGGCATTTTAGATCCAAGACGAATTATTTCGATATGAGGAATAGCTCTTATTCGCTGAAGAATTTTTTCAAGCATTGCATCCGTTAACATTAAAGGATCACCGCCTGAAAGAATTACATCACGGATTTCCGTATGCTCTTCAAGATATTTGAAAGCGCTTTCAAGTCCTTTCATCGATATCTTTTCATAAT
>CALLZX010000254.1 GCA_937858935.1 uncultured Ignavibacteriales bacterium
TGGTTGCGTGATCATAAACTCCGGTTACCATATACCATTGATCTTCCACATAAACTTCACTGGTTACAATATCAGACCAAACTGAATTTGCCAATCTTAACCAAAAATGCCCGTTATCAATACCAAGATAAAATCCATTTACGACCCAGCAATTATGTTTACCAACAATTCCGCAGTTAATATTTTTATACTTTACCCAGGTATTTAAAGTAAATCCATTTTCCAGATTCATACCAGTACTATTATCAAGCACAATATTGTTATGCAAATTTGGAAATGAATATGCTTTGTCGGTCTGGTTAAACCTATCATTAGTTAAGATGCCACCGTTCACTGTTCCATTGTGCCCGTTCCCGGTTACATCAATTGCATTTCCGTTAAATGGAAAGTTAGCTACAAGTCCTGAATCGAGTGAGCCTTGTGCGATAGCAAAAGAAGCAATCATAAAGAACAAAATTGTGGTAATTAGATTTTTCATAATTCACCTTTGGTTGGCTTTATTTTTAGATTTTTGGAAATTTATTTGCGGAAAATGGATTGAATAATAAAATGCGATTGCCACACTTATTGTGGCTGCCATAAAAGAATTTATTTGCAAGCAAGAATAACCGGACTCAGAACACATATAACTCCCCTAAGAGTAATTGGTGCTCTTTAAAATTAAATTAAAAAAGTGTTTTAGTCAATTGTTGATAAGACAAAATATATGATTAATTACAAAAAATTGTCGATTCAAAATTGTTTTTCAATAACCTGATTCAACAGGAGATTTCATCTTATCCAAACCGATATCATCGATAAGGTCGTTATAATTTATAAGATTAATATTATTTTTTTCGAAAACGTTTTGCTGCTTTGCAGAAATTAGTGCCTTCAATTCAGCTTCACGATGTTTACTCATCTCAGGTAATCCAAAAGAATTCATATCAATCATTGCTTGTAATTCTGGCTGATCTTTACCAATGTGACAAACAAGAAGATTTACTTGATTTGTTTTTAAATTCCCTGTCAGATCAAAAAGAAAATCTTTTTTATTATCGATATCAACTGAATACATACTTTCAATATCAACTTCTCCAAAATAACGTGAAACTGCAAGTCCATATTCTTTTGCAAGCCTCTCAACAATGGACCTAAGTTCAGGTTTATCAACTGCGGTTCCCATATGGTAATCCATATAAGAAATTTTTATTCCACTGTTTAAAGCTCTTTCTATTTGCGCTCTAAGTTCTATTTCTATCTCATTTAATTTTGGATTGTTTGCAAAAAATGTTGCACGGGATGGAAAGAAATATCCATTTGAATCAACTAGAGATGGAACTTTATCTCTCCCTGCAATTGGACCCCATCTATAATTTTTCCATTCGGCATTTAAGGTTAGATGAATACCAACCGTTATTTGCGGATTAACTTTTAAAATATCCACCGCTTCCTGATACCAGGCACAGGGAAACATTACTGAGGCAGAAAATTTTAATCCAGTTTCCATCAACTCTTTAAAGGCCATATTAACCGAGTGAGACATCCCTAGATCATCACAACGAATTAGTAATGTTTTGGTATTGTTATCTGTTTGAGAAAGACTTGTGGCAGTAAAGAGTAAAAGAAGTCCAAAAACGAATAATAAATTTTTCATATAGATTTATCTCTTTCAGTAGTGATACTTGTTATAAAAACTTTTCTAATTTTTTCATCAACAACGTAATTGATTCTCCATTTTTGATAGGCCAATATAAATTCATTTTCTTTCTTATTTTTTTTCGTTGATTGTGTAATTCTTTTTCTGGTTATATCTGCTGGATTAAATTCAAGTTGCACATTTGCATAACTTAACAAGTTCACGTTTTCCTCTGTTAACAATTTATCAGCAACTTTTTTCACTTTCTCCTCAAAGATAATCTGATAAATATTTTCAAGTCCGCTTTTTACCCAACCCATTTTTACATCTGGAAAAGAATCCGAATATGGCAAATATGGTTTAATATCGATTATTGGAGAACCGTCCAAAATATCGGACTCAGAAATATATATTTTTAGTCCCTCAACTTTATCAAGCTTAACACAGCTCAATCCAATTTGGTTTGGTCTGTAAGGTGCTCGAGTAGCAAACACACCAACTTTTTTTCTTGTATGCCGTGGTGGATTTACTAATGGCTTCCAAGTTTTATTAAGATGAAATTGAAAAATGATCCAGAGTCTATCAAATCCTTCTAAGTCTTTAACAGCCTGTTCAAAATTACTTTTAGAATTAAGGCGAATGATGGCAGAACTTTCTTTTGCAAGCACACCTTGTCTTGGAGTTTCGTAACGCTGTTTAAGATCAGATTGGAGAAAACCGATAGGATTTAAAGTAAGTTCATTTTTCATATTGAAATGTAATAAAAAAACCCTCAAAACTTATGTTTGGAGGGTCTTCAAGAGCTGGCTATGGGACTCGAACCCGCGACCTGCTGATTACAAAT
>CALLZX010000255.1 GCA_937858935.1 uncultured Ignavibacteriales bacterium
CATCAAAAAATATATTGTAATCGCGCTTGCTGTTAAACGGTGGGTCAATGTAAACTAAATCAATACTTTCATCAGGAACAGATTCTCGGAGTACGTTAAGGCAATCGCCCAGGTAAAGAGTGTTCATATCACACCAAATTGTTTAATGCAAACTTAAAGTATATAAATGGAATGCTCAAATGAGTAGACGAAATTTGCGAAGGAACATATTTAATAAAGTCAGTTAATCTTCGATTATACTTGGGCAGGATAAATGTTTTGTATATTATTTAGCATAACTATTAAAAGTTATTGATTATTTATTATTAAAGGCTATGATTGAAATAAAAAAAATAGAAAATAAATTTACTGTAATTGCATTAACTTATATTGTAATTGCACTGGTTGGTTATTTCGATTATATAACCGGGGAGGAATTATCTTTTTCATTTTTTTACTTAATACCTATATCCTTTCTGGCACTTTACAAACGTATAACAATAATACCAATAATAATAGGTGCTGTATTTGCATCTGTACTGTGGTTTTTTGCAGAGTTTTTAACAAGACAGTACTCGAGTGTATTTTTTCCTATATGGAATGCAGGTGTAAGACTTGCAATTTTCTTAATAATCGGCTGGATGCTTTATTACCTTAAAGAAAAACAAAAGCAGTTAAACACTCTTAATGATAAGCTTACTACATTGAACTTTGAAAAAAACACATTCATTGGTGTAGCAGCACACGACTTAAGAAATCCTATTGGCGGAGTTTATGCATTATCAGAAAATCTATTTGATGATTATAATGAAATGAATGATGAAGAAATTAAAGATACTTTGAGCCTTATTAAAGAATTCAGTAACAACTCACTATCCATTATAAGCAACTTATTAGATGTTTCTAAAATTGAATCTGGCAAAGTAGATCTTAATGTAAAAGAATATGATTATATAAGCTTTATAAAAGAACATATAACACTTAATCAGATAATTGCAAATCATAAAAACATAAAAATTGGTTATCTCTTTCCAGAATTTGATGTAAAATTAAAATTTGATTACTCACGTCTTGGTGAAGTAATAGATAACTTACTTACTAATGCAATAAAATATTCAAACCCTGCAAGCAACATTACCGTAAAAATTTCCGGTAATCCTGGGAATATAATTTTAACTGAAGTTATTGATAATGGAATAGGAATACCAAAAGATGAACAGGAGAGATTATTTAATTACTTTGAAAAAACGAGTTCAAGGCCAACCGCGGGTGAAACAAGTACAGGTTTAGGTTTAGCAATCGCAAAGAAGATGATAATTTTACATAATGGAACTATTGGGATGAAAGATAACGAACCCTATGGATGTAATTTTTATTATACTCTTCCACTATAATTAACGCCCATATCTCACCAAATTGTTTTTAAATCGACCTCATCCCTGCCTACCGGCAGGCAGGCTAAATCCTTCTCCTTTTAAAGGAGGTGGACTTTTAAAAAAAGGGTGAGGTTGTTTGTTCAAAAATATTAATAATAAAATTATAACAATATTACAAAGTCTGTTCTGTTCTAGCGGTGTATATTACAACCGTTAAAGTTATAACAGCAGACACAAGTAAACCAATATCCTGCAATATTCCAAGTTTAAGTGCCGCAGTAAAACCAATAAGTGCCCAAAGTACAGGTATAATAAATAAAACTTTATTTAGTCTGCCATTTAATAAAAGTAATAATCCAAAAGTAAAAATTGTTGTTGGGCAAGGTAACCCGAAAGTTGGAGTATTTGGATAATAATGCCCAAGTGCATAACCCAGTAAAGGATAAAATATCAGCGCATATAAAAAGAGAATTATTGCTGTAATGCCTTTAATATTATTAACATACTTAAAGTTTAATTCATCACGGGCAATTCCAAAAAAGAAAAAAAGAAATCCCTGCAGAACAAACAAGCCTGCAAAAAAATATGCAAGCGGGTTGATAACAGTAAAAAATGTAAAGTGATAAACTATTCCCATCCAAAACCAATGAAACGTAAGCATAGCTGAAATAATTTTGTCTGAATTTTTAGTTTTATTAACTGCCAGATAGATTGAGATAACAGCAAGTACTAATAAAATAAATTGTGCTGGCCAAACGGTAAGATTATAAGAACCAAACACATCAAGAAATTGATCAGTTGTAAAAGGAAGTTTCATATCATTATCATCAAATTGTTTAAAAAAATATCTTTAATAAAAACGGATGACAAGTAACGGTTTAAAATAAAAGATGACATCCTGCATTAAGATGTCATCAATTATTATCAATAAACAAAACTATTTTTGATTAATGATCTCATCTAAAAGTTTATGAAGTTCTTTTTGTGAAAACGGTTTCGAGATGTAATGCGTAAATCCCTTTGCAAGAAATTCTGTCTTATCTAATTCTGCTGCATAAGCTGTAACGGCAACCATCGGAATGTTTTTATAATAATCTATTTGTCTTATCCTTTGCATTAATTCAACACCATCCATACCACGACCAAGATTTATATCCAGCATAAGAATATCATATTCTTTTTTTGCAGTGTATTCTAAAGCAGTCGCAGCATTAATAGCGGTCTCAACATCATAAGCCGATCTTAAAATAATGCTTATAAACTCAAGCGCTACTGCATCATCTTCTACATATAATAATTTTGGTTTTACATTTGATTTTATTTTTTCTTCAGATTTTTTTACACGTACTATTTCTTTTCCTTCAGTTAGAATATCAGCATTTGATTTTGTTATTGGAAGACTGATTATAAAACTTGTACCCTTGTGTTCTTCGCTTATTAGCGCAATGGTACCGTTAAGTAATTCAACGTACCTTTTTGTAATAGTAAGCCCCAAACCCGTACCTTCAAATGATCTGTTATACCCTTCACTCACCTGCCGGAATTCCTGCCATACCAGGCTTTGCTTTTCCATAGGAATACCAATTCCTGTATCCTTAACGGTAATTAAAAGCCGCGCATCATCTTTATCTATTATTCTTTTTGCCGAAAGAGTGATGGTACCATTTTCGGTAAATTTAATTGCATTACTTACAAGATTATTCAGAATATCTTCAAGTAATTTTGGATCTGTGAGAACTGTCAAATTATCTTCTTCAACACTAGATGTAATAGTTGTGTTGTTAATCTTAGCTGAATTCGAATAAAAACTTTCGATGCTTTTTAACAATTTACAAACATCAACCTGTGTGTTTTTAACTTCTACTTTGTCAAACTCAATTCTGGAAATGTTTAATATTTTATTGAGGGTATCAGTCAATCTCTTTGATGATTTTAATATCTGTTCAGCGTACTCTCTTTCTTCTCTGTTTTCTAATGTTTCCTTCAATATTTCTGCAAAGCCTAAAATGCCAACAAACGGTGTACGTAATTCGTGACTCATATTTGCAAAGAAATATGACTTTAACTTAACCATCTCCTCAGCTTTTTCTTTTGCTTCTATTAGTTCCTGGGTCAATTTCTTCTGTTCAGTAACATCTTCTTTAACAGCAATAAATTTTTCAATTTCATTTTTATCGTTATGAATTGGTGAAATAGTTGCAGCTTCCCAGTAAAGTTCTCCATTTTTCTTTTTGTTGAAGAATTCACCCCGCCACTCATTACCATTTAATATAGTTTTCCACATTTCCTGGTAATCATCGGATGATTTTATACCTGATGAAAGAATTCTAGGATTTTTACCAATAACCTCATCAAGAGAGTATCCGGATACTTCTTCAAATTTAGGGTTAACATATTCGATATTGCCTTTAATATCTGTTATAACAATTGAAACCGGACTTTGCTCAACTGCACGCGAAAGATCTCTTAACTGGTTTTCTATCAGTTTACGTTTTGTAATGTTTGTTAACGTACCCAGCATACGTACAGGTGTGTTGTTAATATCTTTAATAAATGCGGCGTTATCTTCAACATAAATGTAATTACCGTTTTTTTGTTTAAAACGATATTCAACACGATAGTTAGTACCGTTGTTAATAGAGGATTTACAAATATTGATAACCCGATCCTTGTCCTCGGGATCTACCTGGTTATAAATATCATCTGCTACTGTATTAATAAATTCATCATACGTGTAACCGGTAACCTTTTCAACTGCACCCGCCCACTTGGTTTCTTTTGTTATCATATTATGATCATAAACTATTTCCCCGGTTTGCTCAGCAGTTAATCTATATGTTTCTTCACTCTTCTTTAAGGCATCTTCAATTTTCTTGCGTTCAGTAACATCATTTGCCATAACTAAACGCGCATTTCTGCCCATAAAGTTTAATCTATGAGAGTAAATATCTACGAATAGAATTTTTCCATCTTTAGTTCTATGTATCCAGTAACCTGATTTTTGGATAATTTCATCATTATTATGAACGGCGTTCTTTAATCTTTCGCGTTCTTCTTCCGGTCTTAAATCTAAAAGGGACATTGAGAGAAATTCTTCTCTTGTGTATCCATACTTATTAATCGCATATTCATTTACAGCAAGATATTCTAATGTATCAATATCATAAACCCACATTGGCTGCGGATTATTCTCAAACAAATATTTATAATTCTCTTCACTTACCCTTAGGGTTTCTTCAATTTTTTTACGTCCAGTAATATCCCTGATGGTTACGAGGTCAGCATCAGTTCCCTTAAAATTAATTCTTGTACCAAGAGCAGAAATCCATTTTTGTTCACCTTTAGATGTTCTGATCTCATAATCGCTGGTAATCGGTCCGCCGGATTCCAAAACTTCATTAAGTGCTTTGAATGCTTTTTTTACCTGATCTTCGGGCATAAACAACGAAAAGTTTTTACCAATTAAATTGACTGACTGATCAATATCCACTAGCTTATTACAAGCAGGATTTGCGAATAAAACAGAACCATCACTTGAAATAATTAATATTGGATCAATATTTTTGATTACAAGGTCATCGAACAATTCTGCATTTTCTTTTTCCAGGTTGCTTGCTCTTAACCGTTCGGTTACATCTCGACTAAATAATACAACACCATTTACGGCCGGATTATTCAGCATATTTACGCCTACAGTTTCAATAGAACATTTTGAACCATCCTTACAATAAATATTATACAGAGTTGGTATTCCAGAATTACTTGCTGCCATTACCTCTTTGAACTCAATAGCAACATTATTTTTATCTTCTTCAACAACAAATTCCAGAGGAGATCTGCCAATCATCTCCATTTCAGGATAACCAAGTATTTTAGTAACTGAAGGACTTTGATAAAATATTTTTCCGTTTCCGTCAACAATAATTATCATATCAGACAAACCGCGCACTATTGATGTAAATCTTTCTTCAGACTCTTTAAGTTCTGTAATATCTCTGAAAAATGATTGAATTGTTCTATCCGGCATTTGTTTCGAGACCATTTCAACATCAACAAGGTTGCCATCTTTTCTAATTATTGTTCGTTCTTTCTTTACAATCTTTCCAGATCTTAATAAATCAAATTGTAATGGGTTGGTTTCAAGAACTTTCTGAGGAAACAATTCCTTAAGATTCATTTTAAGAAGTTCTTCTCTAGTATAACCTGTAAGTTCTGTGGATTTGTTATTAACAGTAATTAATCGTGTGGATTGATCACACTGAAAAAAAGCGTCCGTAGCAAAATCCAGAAGCATTCTATACTTTTCTTCATTAGCTCTAAGTGAGTCTTCATAACTTTTACGATCAGTAATATCACTAAATATACAATGGGTCTGTTTAAAGTTGCCTAGTTTATCGTGTCCAATCTTCCCCTCATAACTAACAAACATATGAGTGCCATCTTTACGAATCATTTCAAATTCAAAATTGTGAATCTCACCTATTTTTAAAAAATATGGGAATCTGCTTTTTATTAATTCACCCGATTGGGTTGTCATAAATTCTGAGAAATGATGTCCTATAACTTCATCACGCTCGTAACCAAGTGATTGAAGCCATGTCTGATTAACATCAATCAAGTTGCCATTTATGTCCAGTGACTGGTAGCTGAGGGGAGCATTTTCATATAATAATCTAAAGCGTTCTTCGCTTTCAATCATCATTTTTTCCTGAGCACGCTCTTCTGTCTGATCCCTGAATACAAGTACGACACCAATAACTTTATTATCATCATTTTTTATCGGGGAGCCGCTGTCTGAAATCGGAACTTGCTTTCCATCCTTCCTGATAAGTAATGTATGATTCGCCAGTCCTACTATAAAACCTTCTCTTAATATAGTTTCAACCGGATTTTCGACAGGAAGCATTGTGTCTTCATTAATAATTTTAAAGACTTCTCTTAAAAATTTTCCTTTCACTTCACTTTCTTTCCATCCAGTAATTTCTGAGGCGATATTATTCATATTCATAATCTTGCCATCAGAATCGGTTGTAATAACCCCATCACCAATACTGTAAAGTGTAGTACGGAAAAGTTTTTCACTTTCTTTTAACGTATTAATAAAATCTAAATTCTGTTCCTGATCAAGAAGTATTCTTCCAATTAAAACAGTAACTAAAGGATAAATACCAATAATTGTTAAAGCTATAGTCTTATAAGTTTCGGCAATGTTTTTTGAAGGGAGAGTTAAAATGAACAATAACATAAAGATGTGAACAATTATGCCGATTAGGTAAAATTCCCATACCTGAACTTTATTATCTGTTTTTTTTCTTCTGTAGTTATGGAAAAAATAGCCAATTAAGTATGAAGAGAGAATAACAAGAATCCCCATAATAGCACCGCCGCCGCCAATACTAAGTCTGTATCCTGCGGCCATTATTGCAGCAATTAATCCGGAAAGAGGTCCAAAAAATAAAGCGCATAAACTAATTACAATTGATCTTCCATCAAAAATAATTCCCTCAGCAAAATTAAATGGATACAACATTCCAATAATTGCTGTTATACCAAATAATAATCCTTGAAAAATTTTGCCGGTTATTGCAGTCTTACTAAAACGTGTACTTAAAAACCCTGATAATACACTTAATGCGACAAGTACAGATAAATTATATATCAATTCAATTACTATCATATACACCTATAGGATATCTAATTCAAAAATATTCATTATTCTGTAATATTACTATACAATACAGAACCTGTCTAATGTTAAATGATTAAAAAATTCTAATATTATTATCGCTAATTTCTTTTGATTATTTACTTTAAATTTTTTATATAAATCAGGCAGCATTAAACTAATAGAGTTTCTAAATTATCAAAATTAACCTGAATAATGACTGCTGATGTTAATTTAAAGCTAATTATCTCAAGTATTATTGTAATCAGAATATTAGAACTTTTGATTATAAAATGGCATGAATAAAAAAATGACATCTTCTAAAAAGATATCATTTCTGAACTGTATAAAACGGGTTTGTTAATTAGTTGGTCCAACTTTTCTTGTAACTTCAATACCAAGCTGTTCCATCCTGTAGCGAAGTTTCGATCTGGAAAGTCCAAGAACTTCTGCTGCTTTAACCTGGTTACCATTAGTTATTCGTAAAGTGTCTTCAATAAGTTTTCTTAAAACAAGCTCAATTTTAATTCCCTTTGATGGAACTTTTAGTACAAATTCATCTCCTTGTTTTGCCGTAGTTTGTCCTTGCGGAATTAAAAATTGAAAGTGTCGGTCTTTAAGTTCGTCTTCTTCCAGCAATAGAGTAACTCGTTCCATAATATTTCTAAGTTCGCGGATATTCCCTTTCCAATAATAATCCTGAAGCAGTTCTAATGCAGAAGGTTCAATTCGCTTGATTTTTTTGTCAAACTTTTGTGCAAACTCGTTCAGAAATGCGTAAGCAAGAACTGGGATGTCTTCTTTTCGCTCCCTTAAAGGTGGGATATTTATGTTGCCAACATTTAATCTGTAAAAAAGGTCTTCACGAAAATTTCCTTTTTTAACTTCATCTTCCAGATTCTTATTTGTTGCGGCAAGTACTCGTACATCAACATTTATTTCTCTTTCACCGCCAACACGATAAAATTTCTTTTCCTGTAATACACGAAGCAGTTTAACCTGAAGGTCCTGCGAAAGTTCTCCAATTTCATCTAATAAAATTGTTCCGCCGGAAGCTAGCTCAAATTTTCCTAATTTAGTTTTTTGCTGAGCACCGGTAAACGCACCTTTTTCATGTCCAAACAATTCACTCTCAGCAAGCTCTCGCGGTATAGCTGAAACGTTAATTTGTATAAAAGGGCCATTTGCTCGCGGGCTGTTCTGATGAATGAATTTAGCAATCATTTCTTTGCCAGTACCACTTTCACCATCAATAAGTATAGTGGTATCCATACTCTTAGCTAATTTTTCCACAGCAGAAAGTATTTTTTTGATCTTGCTGCTTTTGCCAAAAAAATCTTTAGTAAGAATATCATCTTTAACCATTGCCTGCAGTTTATCCACTTCAGCTTTAAGATTAATATTTGAAAAAGCTTTTTCTACAATCAATCTTAACTGATCAATATCTACAGGTTTTAGAAGAAAATCGTAAGCACCAAGTTTCATAGCTTTAACTGCGATATTAACATCGCTGTAGCCTGTGATCATTATGACAGGTATACCAAAAAAGTTTTTTTGAAAATCTTTAAGCAGATCTAACCCGTTAACTGTTGTAAGATAAATATCTAATAATATAAGATCGGGTTCGTAAGATCTCACTTTTTCAACAGCAGCTTCGCCATCAAGACAATACTCAACTTCATATTCAAATTTTACTAAAACGCGGTGAAGTGTTCTGCAAACGAGTTCATCATCATCAATAATAAGAATTCTGTTGCTCATAGCTGTTTATTGTTTAAGTTAAATTTAATAAAGAACTTTGATCCTTGTCCGTAAGTACTTTTAAAATCAATATCAGCATCAAATTCATTTAATAGTTTTTTACAAACGCTAAGACCCAGTCCCGTTCCCTGTTTTTTACTTGTATAAAAATCTTCAAAGATTTTTTCTTTTTGTTCATCCTTTATGCCAACTCCGTTATCCTCAACCTCCCAATAGATAGATTTACTCTCATCGCTGTCATCCATATAAGATCTTACAAAAATAGTATTTCTTGTATTCTCAGCTTCAATAGCATTAGTGATAAGATTTAAAAATACCTGCAGAAGTTTATCTTTTTGAAAATATATCGATGGAAGATTTGGCTCAAGTTCAGTTTCTATATACATATTTATTCTGCAAGCATTACTTTGCATAATATTTACTGCTATCTGAGTAACATCATTAATAGAACATAATTCTGTTTCAAGATTATGCTTTTTAGAAAAGTCTGAGAAGTTCTGAATCAAAAACATCATTCTGTCTGTTGCTTCAGAACAGGATTGAATACTTTCGGCAGCATCATCAGAAACCTGAGATCTCATTGTGGAGAGATAGTCTAAGTTAAGTTTTAGTGCAAAGAGTGGATTTCTAATTTCGTGCACCAGGCTTGCGGAAAGTTTACCAAGCAATTGAAGTTTGTTATTAAGTATGTCTGTGTTGCTCATCTAATCCGCGAGCTGAAATTGATAAACGAAAATTATTTGTCTAAATATAAAAGATTAAATCAAATAAAAGAAGTATTGAGAAAGGAAATTAAAAGATCGGTAAATTATTTATTATTTACCGATCTCTTTTAAAATAGAATCTGCAACTTTGCCAAGCACTTCATCAGAGTTATAAAAACCGCTGTCAATCTTCTTTTGGATTTCTGCTAAGTTTTTAGTTTCGCCCGTATTTTGCATAGCTATTGCTTGTTTTGAAATTTCAATTTTATCTTTTTTAGTTACATCAGGGTTTTTACCTGATGATTTTTTAATTGGGTCATCATTTTTGTAAACTGATGATAATACGTTTCTTATTTCCATAACCTTACCTGTTGTAGATTGTCATTTTTTTCTGGTTCTGCGATAATTCTATTTCCTTCTGAACCAGCTTGAGCTTATTTGCCCAATCTTTAGTTACATTATCGTACTTTTCAGAAATAAGTTTAGCCATTTGAACAATTTTTTTGGATGGTGTAAAAAGGCCTAATTTTGAGCTGTTTTGGGACTTTATCTCCATAGCTTTCTGCATTTTTAATTTTGCAGAAATAAATTTTTGATTAAAATTATCTTCGGTTAACTCAGTTAGATCTTTATAAACCTCATCGAGTATATTTTCAATTTTTGTCACTTTACTGGTTGTCTGCTTATTTGTTTGCATCATATTTATGAGAAAAGATCACTACCGAATGAACCCGTTGAATTCAATAATGTGCTAAGTTGACTTTGTAATTGTATATATCTGTTTCTTAATACTTCGGAATCTTTCTCGATCTTTGTTTGAATCTTGGTTATAGAATCACTCGTCGATTTAATATTGCCATCAATTGTATTTTTCCTGGCTGTTAGATAACCGTTATAACCGGTATATGGTAATAATTTATTGTAAAGATTTGCAGCTATGCCGGAATCAGAATTAAATGTTTGTTCAACTTCTTCAATATTATTTTCAAGTGCATTGGTCAATTGAGACGAATCTGTAATTGAAAGTCCCGTATTGCTGTTAAAAGTAATTCCCATTTCTGTTAGAGAATTAATTGTACCAGAACCTAGGCTGCTAATTGGAGAATACGCAGTTGAACTTAATAAACTTAAAAGCGAACTGCCGGAAGCATCTCCCAAAAGTACGCCTCTTACTCCATCACTCGATGAAGTATTAGTTTTGATATAATTGTAAACATCATTAAACGAAGTAATAAATTCGTCTATTTTGGCTTTAACAGCTGCTACATCATTCGCAACATCAACAGTAACATCGTTATCATCAACAGCCATAACTGATTTTAGGCTTAATGTAACACCTGAAACAAGGTCCGAAATGCTGTTTGAATTTCTTTCAATATTTAAGCCATTGAATACAATTTTTGAATTTAGTATTGATGTGTTGTGCACATATCCGGCAGTATCTGCACCGCTTTCGTTTTGTATAAAAGCAGTTCTGGTTGTGCCGAGATTTAATCCGAACTGATCAAGCATTCCACCCGATAAATCCGAAAGTTCATCAATCTTAAACCCCGCCCCGGAGTTTTTAGCGGTCAATGAAATCTGAGATAACCCGTTTGAAGGAGAAAAAGAAGTTGCCGAAACAATTCCGGAAGCGCCTTTTTCCTGATCAACAGATATGCCCAATTCAGATACAAGTGTGCCGGTATCACCGCTTATAGAAATATATTTTGATGAATCTGTGACTGTTAACTTAAGGCTGACATTAGTACCATCAACGACCTTTTCAGCAGCTAAGCCAGAAACGTCTTCTAATTGTGTAATTATACTATCAATAACCTCATCGTATGTTCCGGCTGAATAATTTATTGTAGTTTCTGTTCCATTCAAATCAAATGTAAATGAGCCGGATGATAATGTACTTCCGGAAACTGAATCTGATTCCACAACTGCTTTATCATCATTTATTGCCTTAGCAACAATTACAGAAAGATCTTCAAAAGATATATTACCATCAGTAAAATCATCAGCCTCTAAAACAACTGATACATTACTTGTAAATTGCCCACCTTCACCATCGCCACCTTTAATCGCAAAAGTATAAGTGCCTGGTGTTGTGATGGTAGAAAAATCAGCAGAGTCTTTATCCAATGAAACAACTAAATCATTTTTCGCAAGCTGATTTACACGCAGAGCAAAAGCTCCTTTTTGAGCTGCAGTACTGGCGCTAACTGTAACTGCCGTTGTATTGCTTGAAGTCGCTTTCTTAACTGCAAACGCAGAAGAAGTTCCCGTCGCTTTTAAAATAGACATTTTACTTTTTAAAGCATCTACTTTGCTTAGTAAACCAGAATAGATGTTTGAAATGCTTGTATATTTTGTTTTGCGTGTTGCAAGGGGCGAAAGACGTTTTTGTGATTCAGTATTAATATATGAATTAACTAATGAATTTATTCCCGATGTTGTTAAAAGATCATAAGCCATAATAGAGCCTATTTATTCTGAATTGCCTGTAACCAGCTTTCTCTAAGCTCGGTTAATATTTTTGTAACTATATCAAAATTCTGTTTTCTTGCCTGATCCTGGCAGTACTGATAAAGTCCTATTAAATTAATTGCAAGTTCTTTATAGTTATCATCATCAAATCTTAACATCCCAATTAATTCTTGTATGGCGGTATTGGTTTTAATCATATCTTTTTTTTCAGATTGAACAACAGCAAAATCAAAAATCTTTATTAAAAGTTGTTCCGGTGTAGCATTAAGAATTT
>CALLZX010000256.1 GCA_937858935.1 uncultured Ignavibacteriales bacterium
TAGTGCTGCACTTTCTTTACCCACCCCATCCGCGCCCGTAAATAAAAAAGCATGTGGAATGTTTCCACTTTGCAGAATATTAGATAAAATAATTTTTACTCTATCATTACCTGTTATTTCATCAATAAAAATACTCATAAAAAAAGGCGCTCAAGGCGCCAACAAATTATTCATCCTCATCGTTATAGAAAAAGTCTTCATCAGAAGGATAGTCAGGCCAAATATCCTCAATAGTTTCGTAAGGTTCATCAGAATCCTCAAGTTCTTTAAGATTTTCCATAACTTCATAAGGTGCGCCGATACGTTCGGCATATTCTATTAACTCTTCTTTAGTAGCTGGCCAAGGAGCATCATCTAAATAAGCTGCAAGTTCCACTGTCCATATCATTTATACAAAATCCTCCGAAATATTAATTGCTAAGATTAGATTCAAAATAATTGTATTCATCAAAGAAGAACTCTGATGGATTTAAATTTTGCCCATTATGTAAAACTTCATAGTGTAGATGTGGACCAGAAGATAAACCTGAATTACCAGATTTTGCAATCGACTGATTTCGACTAACAGTTTGTCCTTCTCTTACATTAACAGTTGATAAATGAGCATATATGGTCTGGTAACCAAACCCATGATCAATTTCGACAGTAAGCCCATACCCGCCTTTAATTCCAACAAAAATTACTTTACCTTTTCCAGTTGCTTTTACAATACTACCAATATCATTAATTATATCTATACCATTGTGCATTTTATTAATTCTCAAAATCGGGTGTAATCGCATTCCAAAACTTTCACTGCTAAATCGTCCTTCAGTTGGAACTATTGCTGGAATGGATTCAAATAGATTATTATTCATCTTTAATTTTGATGAAATCTCTTCGTACTGTACTTTTTCAAATTCAAATTTTCTCAAAACTTTATCAGCTATATCGATAGCGTCAGAAATATCGGAACCTAAATCTTTGTAAAGTTTGGAGATTTGATTACTACCACCAATACCCAATTTTCTTTCTTCAATGCTAACCGGAGTAAGATTAACAGCTAAACGCAAATCGTTACTTATACCAGTGAGAGTATTTAATTCAGATTCAAGTCTGACATATTGATTTGATAGAGTAAAAAATTTATCCTTTAAAAGCTGGTTTTCTTTTTTCAAAGACTTAAGATAATCATCGTTACTTGACAGATTAGATATAAGGTAAAAAATACCAAACAAAATAGAGCTAAAGAGTAATACCGAGGTGATAAAAACTGCTATAGCTTTTTCCTTGAAGTGCTTTATTTCAAGGAAGTTAAGGCTCTTTTCAGAGAAATAGTAAAACTTCTTCATAAATGGTGGGGCAACTTAAAGATTTTGGGTTGTTTTGTCAACATCTAAATAATGTAAAATTCACTCAAAATCATGCTCAAAATAGTCTACTCCCCTGCTTTCAAGATTAGTTTTGCTCTTGATCCTCTCATTAAGCCTTTCCTGAAATATTTTAGCCGCATCATGTCCGTAATGTTTTAATAAATAATTTAAACTTATCACCTCTGAAATAACAGTGATATTTTTTCCGGGTATAATTGGCAACTTAATATAGGGTATTTCTACTCCCATAATTGTTACAAATTTGTCATCCAACCCTGTTCTTGTGTATTCTGTATTTTCATCCCATGATTCTAACTCCACTACAATTTCAAGTCTTTTTTGAAATCTTATGGCTCTGACACCAAACATACTTTGAATATCTATTATACCAAGACCGCGAATTTCCATAAACTTCTGACCAAGTTCAGAACCAGATCCCATTAGAATACCCTCACCTTTTTTAGTAAGAATAATAACATCATCCGCAACAAGGCGATGTCCTCGCTCAATAAGATCCAAAGCAACTTCACTTTTCCCAATCCCTGATTTTCCGCCAAATAAAATTCCTACTCCATATACATCTACAAAGGAACCATGTAACGTAAGTCTTGGTGCAAATTGGTCATCGAGAAAATCACTTAATAAATAAACCAATTTTGTGGTCGAAAAACTCGTATTAAATAGCGGCACATTATTTTGATTTGCTTTTTCAAGTAACTGTGGAAATGGTTGGTTATCATCAGTAAGAATGATACAAGGGATATTAAATGCAAAGATTCTTTCTAATGATTCACGTTTTTTCTCATCGCTGAGCTGTTCAAGATATCTCATTTCAGTATTACCAAAAACCTGAATACGAGTATATGAGAAGAGATCAACAAAACCGGCCAGAGCTAATCCTGGCCGATGAAGATTTTGATCAACAATTTTTTTATCAAAATCATTTTTTTCTGTAAGTAATTTAAGTTTACAAATAGTTTTTGCATTCTTATAAAGAAAACCAATGTTAATGTTTTCTTTACGCGTTACAGCATTCTGATCTATCCTAATCATCTGGTCTTCGATACTTTTTTAGATTTAATTTTCTCTAACTGCCTGCGGAGTTTTTCTGTAACCGAAACAACAGCTGTCTTAAAATCCTCAGTCTGATCGGCAGCATTAAGTGTTTGTCCTGGAACATTTAAAACAACTTCCACTTTTTTAATACTATTAGCTGTGTTTTGATAACTAAGAATTACATCTGCACTGAAGATCTCATCGTTAAATTTTTCCAATGAGGATAGTTCGTCTTTTATAAACTCTTTAAGAGTATCGTGAGCTTTAAATTTGCGGGCAGTTATCTGGATATTCATATTATCCTCCGTTGTTTAAGATTTTGGATGTGATTTTTTATAAGTGGATTTAAGCCGCTCTATACTTACATGAGTATAGATTTGAGTTGTTGATAAATTTTCGTGCCCCAGTATCTCCTTTACTGCCCTTAAATCTGCACCATTATCCAACATATGAGTAGCTGCACTATGGCGAAGAATATGAGGACTTTTCTTTTTTATATCCGAAACTTTAGTCAAGTATTTGTTTATCATTCTATGAACTAATCTTGGGTAAAGTTTATCATTTTTTTTAGTGCGAATCAAGTAGTTATCATAAGAATTAACTGGATTTTTTAGAAGATATTCACTAAGAATTTGAAGTGACTTTTCTCCGATAGGAACGATTCGCATTTTATTTCCTTTTCCGAGAACCCTTACCTGAGCTCTTTTCATATCAACGCTCGAGTATTTTAAATCACAAAGTTCACTAACGCGTAGTGCACACCCGTATAATAATTCAAATACTACTTTTACAAGTTCAGAATTTTCTTCAGATTCTTCTGCCAATTCATAAATCTGAAGAATTAGATTTGTTGAAACTACTTCAGGAAGTTTTCTATTAGATTTAGGATTAGAAATAAATGATAATGGATTTTCATTAATCAGATCATTTTGAAAAGCATATTTTAGAGTACTTCTTAGAGCAGTAAGTTTTCTTGCGATAGATTTTTTGTCAAGATCTTTTTCACTTAGAATCATTAAGTAGGATTTTATAAACTTTTCAGTAATTGCCGATAATTCAGATTTTTGCTTTTCAATACAGTAGCTTATAAATTCTCCTAAATCAGTTCTATAAGATTTGATGGTATTATCAGAATAGCGTCTGATGTTTTTGATCTCTGTTAAGTATTTTTCAGCCAATTCATCAATTTTCATAACGCAAATCTATTATTCTAATCCGTACAATAATATGGATTCAAAAAATTGTTTTGAAGACTGATCCGCAATAGTATTTATTTTGTTCGGGATCAAGAGGGATTCTTGCTTATATTGTTTTTTTCTAACTATAATAAACCAAAATTATTCTTGGAAAGCAATTTATTTTCCAATCGTTTCATTATTTTTTTTTCAGATGTATTTATGTCATCATAACCTAAAAGATGAAGAATTCCGTGTATAACTAATCTAACAAGTTCATCTGATAAAGACACTTTATATTTCTTAGAATTTTTTAAAGCATCTTCAATTGAAATAAATATTTCACCATCAATTTGATCAAGAATATTTGAATAATTAAACGTAATTATATCAGTTGTGTAATCGTGGTTTAGATAATTTTTGTTTATTTCAAGTATGGCTTTACTGGATATAAAATTAATCTCAAGATTTGATACTAAAAAACCTAGTTCGATAGATAACGATTTTATTAAAACATGAATCTTACTTTTTTTTAGTTTTCCAGTGATATTATAAACATGCAGATTTTTCAAGATAAACTCTTATTTATGATTCATTTTAATTAATGAATCAATCGTTATCTCAGAGTATTCTTTATAACGAATTGCAGAATTCTCAAAATCATTTATTTCTTCTTCTGTTAAATCACGTACAATCTTAGCAGGAACGCCGGCAACTAATTTTCCTGATGGTACAATAAAATTTGGTTTTACTACTGCACCAGCTGCCACCATTGAATTTGTTTCAATGATTGCACCATCCAGCACTATTGCACCAATTCCAATGAAACATAAATCCTTTAATGTGCAGCCGTGTAATTTAACAGAATGGCCGATTGTAACTTTGTTGCCGATATCCAATGGATACTTTCCATTAGTTACGTGAAGCATAGAACAATCTTGAATATTAGTCATCTCACCAATCTTAACGTAGTGAACATCACCACGAATTACTGTATTATACCAAACACTTGAGTTTGCACCTATCTTCACATCACCCACAATCTTCACACCCGAAGCAAGAAAAACCGTTTTATGTATTTCCGGAAATAGATCCAGATAAGGAAAGAGTTTTCTTTCATCATCCTGATAAATTATTCCTGATACTTTGGAGGCATCCATCCTTTTTTCTTCCAATTCTTTAATTCCAAAGTTATGCTACCAATAAGAACTTGCATTTTTGCAACAATTGGCACAGCGTACTGATCATTTGAAAACCAGCCTTCAAAATATCCAGTTAGACCAAATATACCTCTAAACTCGGTTTCTCCGTCCAATCTAACACAAGATATATCATAATCAACTGCATCTATATCCATATCTTCAACTTCATTATAAAAGTTGATGTATGTTTTTTCATACTTTTCATTTATAAATACAGGAACGTTTACTTTTCTCTGTTGCCCGGTTCTCATTCTTGCAAAATAAAAAAGTGAGAGTCCATCTTGATAATCATGATCATAAGTTATTATTGAATCAGTCCAGACTTCATTTGTTCTTTCGCGACCCTTAATGATGCGAATACTATTTTTGTTCTTATTGAAATGATATTTTGTAAATGTTGTGTCCTCTGCAAGTATTGATCCTTTAAAGTACTTTGATATTTGTTTTGTATCAAATTTAGTCTCATAGATTTGATGCAGATCTACAAAAGGGATTCCCTCATAAGAATTGATATAAGCAATGGCGCTGTAAATTGTATCATTCTCATCTATTTGTTCTTTTTGAACTATTAGTTTTATTTCCCCAATTTCAAAAGAAAGATATTTAACCACATAAGTTATTTCCTCCCCAACATCAATTTTTTTTTGATGGTACTGTGGAGGTATATTGATATTGATCTCAGAGAATCCAAAAACTAAAACAATGCTGAAAATAAATAATAGTGCTGCCGAGTACTTTATCATTTTAATTTAGCTAATTCTTTTGCTTCGTTAAATAGAGTCAAAGCTTTGTTTAATTGATCATCTTCATTAAGTAAAACTGAATACCATCCTTCATTCTTCCAATAATTTCTAGCAATCTGTGCTTTTAATCTGGAAGCAATGTATTCTTTATCTTTGTTGTATTCTTCCTCATTATATGTAACTTCTTTTGTTTTAGCATATTCAATAAAATTCTTAAGAATTTCTTCCGAAATTTTAAAATCTTTTTTAAAGAATATTAAATCTTCTTTATATTTATTTTTTATTGCTTCTGTATTTTTATCTAGATAAGAAAGAATAAATGTGTAAAACACATTAGTTCTTAAAAGATTCTGGGTATAAGGAGTAACTAATTCTGATTTTACTATATAATCGGGTGTAATACCACCACCACCATAAACTATTCTTCCATTTTCGGTCTTATACTCTGGTCTAACAGAATCTTGCTCTGCGGTGTGGTCTATATTATTTCCTTCTGTTTCTTCATCTTCACCCAATTCAGAGTAATATTCTTCTTTATTTTTTTTATTCTTATAATCACGCTGAATTAGTCTTCCACTTGGAGTGAAATACTGAGATATTGTTAACCTTAAAGCAGAGTTATCTGGTAAATCAAACTGCCTTTGCACAAGTCCTTTACCAAAAGAAGTTTCGCCAACAATTAATCCGCGATCCCAGTCCTGAACTGCTCCGGATACTATTTCACTTGCAGAAGCACTACCACGGTTAATTAGAATGATCAACGGAATATCTTCAAACTCAGAAGATTCAGCAGCATAATAAACTTCATCAAATTCTTTTCTGCGTCCTTCAGTGTATACAATCTTCTTTTTTCCGCTAATGAAAAGATCACTTATTTTAACAGCTTGATTAAGATATCCTCCTGGATTTCCACGAAGATCTATTACAAGCTGATTCATTTTGCTTTTATTTAAATCTTCCAAAGCATCAACAAGTTCATCATACGTTGTTTCAGAAAATCTTGATACGCTAACATAACCAGTATTTTCATTTATCATAAAATGAGTATCGACAGAATAAAGGGGAATTTTATCACGGACTATTTTATAATCGATCAGTTTTGAAACACCAACTCGGCTGATAGTTACTTTTACCTCAGAACCGGCTTTTCCTCTTAGTTTTTTACGTACATCATCATTTGAAATACCAATAACAGATGCATCTTCAATCTTGACAATTCTATCTCCGGATAATATTCCTAGGGTCTCACTTGGTCCACCGGAAATTGCAGATACAACTGTTAAAGTATCATTAACAACCTGGAATTCAATTCCAATCCCTTCAAAATCACCACGGAAAGATTCTTCAACCTGAGTAAATTGTTCTGGTGCAATATATACTGAATGCGGATCTAGTTCATTTAGCATTCCATTTATAGCTGCTTCGACCAATTTCTGAGTATCAACTTCTTCTACATAATATTTTTCTGTAAATGTTAATACATCATTAAACTTTCTTATGCTATCACGCAGACTATCCTCAGAAAAGACTTTATCTAAAAACACACCAAGCACAATTCCTATAACAGCTGTGAACAATAGATAAGGAAATTTTACAGATTTGAAAGACATTCGTTTGCTCCAATAAATTAAAATAATCTATATATAAATAATAAAATACAAAGACTTGTTTAAGTCATTAAATAATTCCAGTATTAACTTTTCACTTCAGGTTTCATCTGTGGAAAGAAAACAACATCTCGAATTGATTGCTGATTTGTTAATAACATTACAATTCTATCTATTCCCACACCAAGTCCAGCAGTTGGCGGCATCCCAAATTCCAATGCACGAATAAAATCTTCATCAATTTGATGAGCTTCATCGTCGCCAGCTTCTCTCATTTTAACCTGGTCCTCAAATCTTTTTCTTTGATCAATCGGATCATTTAGTTCTGAAAATGCATTACAAATTTCTCTGCCAAAAACATATCCTTCAAATCTTTCAACCACTCCGTCTTTAGTACGATGTTTTTTTGCAAGTGGTGATAGTTCAAGCGGATAATCAATTATGAATGTTGGTTGTATCAATTCAGGTTCAACTGCAATGCTAAATAATTCATCAATAAACTTTGCACGAGAATGTATTGCGCCAATTTCTATTCCAGCTTTTTTAGATGCTGATTTGAGATCTTCCATTGAGCAAGTTAAAACATTTAAGCCTGCTTTTTCTTCTATTGCTTCGATCATAGAAACTCTTTTCCAAGGAGCTCTGAAGTTTATTTCAGTACCATCAACATTAAATGATAAAGTGTTAAATACTGAATTACAAACATGCTCAAACATATTTTCAACATATTCCATCATCCAATTGTAATCTTTATAAGGAACGTAAAGTTCCAACATTGTAAACTCAGGATTATGTGACCTATCCATTCCTTCATTTCTAAAGTCTTTGGAGATTTCATAAACACCATCAAAACCGCCAACTATTAATCTTTTAAGATAAAGCTCATCAGCAATTCTTAAATATAATTCTGTATCCAATGCATTATGATGAGTTACAAACGGGCGTGCCGCTGCTCCACCATAAAGCGGCTGTAAAATCGGAGTTTCAACTTCAAGATATCCGCTAGTATCAAGATAATTTCTAATGGCAGAAATAATTTTACTTCTTTTAATAAAAACATCTTTTATATCTGGATTAACTATAAGGTCAACATATCTTCTTCTATAGCGCAATTCCTTATCTGCGAATTGATCATAAATAACTTTGTTTCCCTGCTCATCAACAACTTCTTTAGCGATAGGTAATGGCTGTAAAGATTTACTTAGTAATTTTAATTCCCTAGTATGAACTGATATTTCACCAGTCTTTGTTATGAAAACAAATCCCTCTATTCCTATGATGTCACCAATGTCCATTAATTTAAATGCGTCGTATGATTCACCGATTTCATCTTTTTTAAGATAAACTTGAATTCTTCCATTTTGATCCTGCACGTGCGCGAATGAAGCTTTTCCCATTCTTCTGATTGCCATAATTCTACCGGCAATTCTCACATTCATCTCAATACCTTCTTTGAACTCACTTTTAATCTTTTTTGAATCTGAATTCACATCAAATGAATAGGCAAAAGTTTCAATACCTTTATTCGATAATTCTTCAAGCTCTTCGTATCGTCTTTTAATTAAATCGTTAACAGATAGTTGAACATTGTTTTCCAAAATTATTTTCTCCTGAAATTTGTTAATCGTAAACAGACAAGATCCTGTATATTTTCTGCGAGTTTAACTGGCACACTAAAGTTATTTGCAATCATAGAAAATGCAATTGGTTCATTATCCCCTGTAACTGCATAGCCTGACAAACTTCGAACATAGCTTATAAAACCGGTCTTAGCTCTCACAACTTTTTCTGCGGTTGTATTTTTCATCCTTTTACCTAAAGTGCCATCGACCCCAGCTATCGGTAATGAATTATAATAATCCGCATAAACTTTTTTATTTGAATACATATATTTTAAAAGCTCAACTACCTGCCTTGGTGTTACCATATTTAAATGTGAAAGCCCACTGCCATCAACCATAATAATATTATCAGGATTTAAACCGATATCAGCAAATATTTCTTTAACAGCTGTAACACCATTAGTAACTGAACCGAAACCAAGTTTTTCTAACCCTATAGTCTTTAATAATTGTTCAGCAAAAAAGTTTTGGCTGCCCTTATTAACTACTTTAATAATTTCATTAAGTTTTTCAGAATAACTCACAAACAACAAATCAAGATCGTTATAATCTATAGCCCTTTCATAATCATCAATATCAACAGCATATCCATTTACTCTTATTCCTCTATTTTCTAAACGATTTTTAAGAACAAGCATTGCAAACTGTGTTGGATTTTGAACTGTGGCATATGTAGTAAGAGTATCCGCATCTTTTTTAAACTTGCCGGAAATATTTATTACGTTTGTCCCTCTTTCTCGAATAACCTCAATATTAGTTTTTTCACTTCCAACGGCAGGTTTAACATTATTTAGGATTACAATATTTCTTAGTTCTGGTTTAGATGATACAATTACAGAATCATATTTATGGTCGTAGTAAATTTTTATATCCACACAATTATCATTGTATGAAATTGCACTTGATTGAGCAGCGTACCAATCTGTTTCATAATCCCAAGCCCATCCATTTCCTAATCCAATGTCATCAAATAAATTATCATCACCAACAATGTTACCTTTTATATTTGTTACACCAAGTTCAAGCAAAGAATCTATCCAAGTATCAAAAACAAAATTAATATCATTATTATAAAATCTACCGGAGATTGTTGGATCTCCTCGACCTTGAATTACAAGATCACCATATATCGTTGATCCTGATTGATATCCGTTTAGCAAAATATTTGTAGAAAACTTATAATCGGATCCTAATAATAATAAGCTACCAGCTGTAGTAAAGAGTTTTAAATTAGAAGCTGGAACAAAAAACTTATCCTCATTTCTTTTGTAAAAATATTCACCATTCTTTAGTGACTGAATTACAACACCCCAATTTGCATTTCTAAAACTATTATCATTAAAAATATCATCAAGCTGCTCACTTAGTTCAGATATTGTAGAATATGAGTAAAGCTGCAATGAGTCCTTCTTAATTTTTGTTGAATCCTGTGCGGGAATACAAATACTTAATAAAAATAAAATAAGGATTAAAGTAACTGTTTTATTTAGATAATTTTTTAATTTCATCTTGTGTTAGCTTTCTATAGGAACCAATTGGTATATCCGGAACAATTCCCGCAAAACTGCTTCTGTGTAATTTTTCGACTGTATAATTAATTGTTGTAAACATTTTTTTTACAAAATGATTTCTGCCTTCAGTACATTGAACTGTTATATTTTTTCTATCTTTTTTCTTACCATATTTAATAGCAATAAATTTGCCTCTTGTTCCATCAATAAAAACACCTTTTAAAAGAGCAAGCTCATGTTCTGCTTCTAGTTCTTTGTCAATTTTAACTTCATACTCACGAATAATGTTATTTTTAGGATGAATTAATTTTTGGGCAAAATCTCCATCATTTGTTAAAATTAAAACACCTGTTGTATTATAATCAAGTCTGCCAATAGGAAATAACTTTTGTTTTGATTTTATAAGGTCAGTTACAGTCATTCGATTCTTTTCATCATCTGTAGTAGTAACTACACCTTTGGGTTTATTCAGAAGATAATAAACATGTTCTGCAGGTTTAATCTTCTCACCATCAACTGTAACTTCATCATTCTCAACATCAATATTGAAAGCGAGTTTTGTGATTGTTTTTTTGTTTACTGTAACTCGGCCTTGTAAGATTAATTCTTCAGCTTTTCTTCGAGAAGTAATTCCACTATCGGCAATAAATTTATTCAGTCTCGTCATTATGTTCTTCTGAGCTTTCTAATTCCTGTTCAAGGGTTTCTTCAACTAAGTTCATCATTATTTTATTTTTTTGCTCAATGAAATCCTCGTCTTTCATTATCTCTTCAATTTCACGCGGTTTTGGAAGATCACTAAGATTAAACAACCCAAAATACTTTAAGAATTCTGTTGTCGTTCCGTATAACAATGGTCTTCCAATCGTTTCTGCCCTGCCTGTAATAGTAATAAGATTTTTTTCTAAAAGAGTATTTAAAATATAATCTGAATTAACTCCACGTATTTGTTCTAACTCAGGTTTTGTAATTGGCTGCTTGTATGCAATAATAGCAAGTGTTTCTAATGCTGCCTGGCTTAATCTTCTTTTAGATTTTTCTGAAGATAAAAAACCAACATACTTTGCATTTATTTCCGTTGTGGCAAATATAAATCCGTTAGCAATTTTCTTTATCTTAAACGAATTTCCGTGTTCTTCATATCTATTGTTCAGTTCTTCGATAGCGGAATGAATATCGGACGAGTTAATTTCGATCTCTTCACCGTCAATTCCCTTTATAGCACGGATAATTTCATTTTCAGAAATTGGTTCATCTGAAGAAAATATTAATGCTTCAATTATTGATGTATAGGTTTTATCCATTTTATCTGCCGTAAATTACAAAATCATTAAAATCAGGTGATTCTTTTATTCCAATTTTTTCCATTTTAGTTAACTCTAATAGTGCCACAAAAGTTATAACGATTCTAATCTTTTCCTTCATACCGTGAACTAGACTTAAAAAATGTATTTCGCCTTTTTCACCAATTCGACTTAATATATACTGAATTTGTTCATCGATTGAAACGTTTATCTTTTTTACTTCGTGAACAATTTGTGGTTTTAGTCCTTCAATTGCTTTCTTAAAAGCCTTTGCAAGATCATAAATAGAAATATTTTTTAAAAGTATTTCATACTCAGGAGGTGATTCCATTGCATCTTCAGAAAAATCTCCTCTAAAACTTATTTTACGCTGACTCGACTCAAAGTACGTAAGATCCTCGGCGACTTCTTTATATTTTTTATATTCAAGCAAGGCTCTTATAAGATCGGCTCTAGGATCAATTTCTTCACCACGTTCATCAACTTCACGTGGTAAAAGCATTCTAACTTTAATGTGCATCAAGGTTGAGGCCATCAAAATAAAATCACCAGCAACTTCAAGATCCATTAATTTGATAAGATTAACATACTCTAAAAACTCGCCGGTAATTCGTGAAATAGGAATATCATAAATATTCAATTCATCTCTCTTTATAAAAAAGAGAAGCAAATCTAAAGGCCCTTCAAATTGATCTAATTTTATTTTATACATTAACCTAATTTCATTTTTTCACGAACTTCTGACATTGTTTCTTCAGCCACTTTTCTTCCCTTAATTTCTCCACTGTGCAGAATATCTTTCACTTCATCAATTCTACTTTCATAATATTTTCTTTTTTCGATTATTGGTTCAAGAAATTTAGAAATCTTTACCGCGCATTTCATCTTACAATCAAAACAACCAATTGCACCATTTCTACAATCTGATTCAATTTCAAAAATATCTACTTCATTAAATTTTTTATGATACGAAAATACTGTACATACATCCGGATTTCCTGGTGTGTCCTTTTTTATTTTTTTTGGATCAATCGCTGCTTTCTTAATTCTTAGTTTAACTGTATCAACGTCATCTGAAAGTAAAATTGTGTTACCTAAAGATTTACTCATTTTAGCATTTCCATCCAAACCAGTGAGTCTTGAAAACTTTGTAAGTAAAGCCTCGGGTTCCGGAAAAACATCTCCATATTGATTATTAAATCTTCTGGCAATTTCTCTCGAAATTTCAATATGCGGAATTTGATCTTCACCAACCGGAACAGTATTACCTTTATATAATAAAATATCCGCAGTTTGCAGCACAGGATAACCTAAATGACCATAAATTACATTCTCAATATTCAGATCTCTTATTTGATCCTTTAATGTGGGATTACGTTCCAATCGGTTAACGGTAATTAGCATGCTAAAGATTAAATTTAATTCTGCGTGTTCTTTAATCTGTGATTGTCTAAACATAGGACTTTTTATCGGATCCAATCCGCAAGCTAACCAATCGATCAACATCTCAATCGAATTTTCATAAACATCACTTGTATCCAAACTTGTTGTCAATACATGATAATCAGCAATAAGGTGAAAACTTTCATACTCATTCTGGAGTTTTACCCAATTTTCCAAAGCACCAACATAATGACCGATGTGTAATTTACCAGTCGGTCTCATTCCGCTAAGTATTCTTTTTTTAGGCATTTATTATAATTATTGTTAAAAAATTCAAGCGAAAGATAATAATAAAGCGTGTAATTTTCAGGACAGATAAAGATAAGGTTTCCATCGTTCATCCAGCCTGCCAACCACATTTTTAATGAATAAAATATGGCTTGGCTTGAATGGTCGGAAAATCATTTTCATATTTGCTTCTTCAGGAGTCCTATCACCTTTGCGATTATTACAGTTAGTGCAGGCTGTAACAAGGTTTTCCCACGTTTCATCTCCACCGCGTGCTCTGGGAAAAACATGATCCACAGTCAAGGCAATATCAGCCCTACCGCAGTAAGCACATTTATAAGCATCCCGTCTAAGAATATTTTTTCTGGTTAGCACAACTTTTTTGTA
>CALLZX010000257.1 GCA_937858935.1 uncultured Ignavibacteriales bacterium
AAACGCTAAATTGTTCGGGTGAAAGACCTTGAGAAACTAAATATTCATAAACAGTTTTTGCCCTGTTATAGGAAAGTTTTTTGAGTAATGAAGCAGAACCCTGGTTATCTGTATGTCCTTCGATTCTCCATTTACTTCCCGGCTGATTTTTTATATACCCGGCAATCTCATTTAATAGAATCTTTGCTACATTGATCAAGGCAGCAGAATTAGTTTCAAACGTATCATCTCCCCTTAAAATAAATTGATAGAAAGTCTCTGCAGTTTCATCTGAACATCCCAACGAGTCAACTTTTGCATTCAAAGGTGTACCTGGACATTTATCAATAAAGTCTGGTATACCGTCTTTATCAATATCTATTGGACAGCCTGTTGAATCTACAACTATTCCGAAAGGTGTCTCTGGGCATCTATCAAGATTATCAGGTACATTGTCATTATCTGAATCAAATGGACAGCCAAAAGTATCAACCTTAATGTTTACAGGTGTTTCTGGGCATCTGTCGAGATAATCAGCTATACCATCATTGTCACTATCTTTAGGACAACCGATTGAATCAACTTCTACACCTGTGGGAGTGTTGTTGCACTTATCAAGAAAGTCGGGTACCCTATCATTATCTATATCAAGTGGACATCCAAACTCGTCAACTCTAACCCCGGCTGTAGTTTCAGGACATTGATCAAAATTATCTGGTACTCCATCATTATCTGAATCCGGATTACTGCTTAATGCATACGATACCCCTACTAATCCGAACAAATAAGAATCATTTCCTGAAGCAGCTGATATATCATCAAGGTAATCGGTTGATGTGGGGTAGTAACCTAGTGCTAAATTCAGTCCAAATCGATCGCTGAGTTTATATCTCAAACCGCCCTCAATCAGAAAGCTTACGATTTCTTTATCATATTTCTCTAATTTATTAAATTCTAATTTTGCTCCATCAGTACTTTTGGGATTAAATATCAGATATGCGGCTCCAATGTTTAAGTATGAAATCAAAGATTCATCCAGAGATAAGCCAAAATTAACTAAGCCGCCTATTTGAATTATATCTGTATAAATATCTGGTGGAATATTTCTCGGATTGGGTTCATCATTATTATCTATCAATTCTCGGTTATCGCTAAAACTTAAAGAAGTGCCTCCGCCAAAAAATTTTAACCCAAGTCGTGCATTGTTGATTATTATAGGAAAGTATTCAATTGATCCTCTGATACCGGGCTCGATGTTGGATGTTTTATAATCAGTGAAACCGTAATATATGCCGCTTTCTAAAGATAAAATAAAATTCTGTTTCAGAAAACTATTATCATCTGCAATGGTTTGTGAATGGGAATTCCATATCGGTGCGAGAGATATAAACAAACAAACAAAAAATATTTTTACAGTATTTGGCATTATTTCTTTTTAATTACTAAGCGTGATAGATGACTAGTTAATTATATCATGATCTCGTTATAAATTCTTTGGCAAAGATAAGTAAAGACTTTGCGTTATAGCAATAATCAAGACTAAAATTATTTGATTAAGGTTTTACGTCTATTCAAAGAAAAATTTCATTCTGAAACAAAACATTACAATCATTTATTGAATTATATTAACTAAAACAAACTTTTTCTGGCATAAACATTGGATTCACATAAATACTTGTTATTAGATATGAAAATGTTGAGAAGTTTAATTGCATTTATTGTTGCATCTTTTTTACTTCGAATATAGAGTGAAATAAAAATTAAAGACTAAAAATTCTTATATAATAAATATTGTTGTTGGTTAAGCCCGTTCAGAGATGTTCGGGCTTTTTTTATTTGAACGTGCAAATTATCACATAAGCGGTATTCAATGCTTGGTTTGATTTACTTAATTTTGGTGTAAATTAATATAGAGATTTATATGAATGTACTTGAGGTTAAAAATCTTACAAAAAGATTTAATGGAATTACAGCAGTAGACAAAGCGTCATTTTCTGTAACTGAGGGGTCTGTCTTTGGATTGATCGGACGAAACGGAGCCGGAAAAACTACAACAATTAGAATGATGTTAAATATTTACTTTCCTGATGAAGGTGAAGTATTATTTAAGGGATCAAAGATTGAACAGGACTTTAAAGATACTGTTGGATATCTTCCTGAAGAACGCGGGTTATACAAAAAGATGAAAGTAATTGATATGCTTTTATTTCTTGCAGAACTTAAAGGTAAAAAGGGAAGTGATGTTAATAAATCAGCTTTGCAATATTTGGAGAGATTTGATCTTGCTGACAGGAAGAACTCAAAGGTTGAAGATCTTTCAAAAGGCAATCAGCAGAAAATACAATTTATTAGTACAGTTCTTCACGATCCTGACTTTTTAATTTTTGATGAGCCATTTTCTGGTCTTGATCCTATCAATACTAATCTTTTAAAAGAGATAATTCTTGAAATGAAGAGTAAAGGTAAAGTTGTAATCTTTTCTACTCATCTTATGGAATTCGCCGAGAAGATGTGTGATTCTATTGCCATGATTGATAAAGGGAAAATTATTCTGAATGGTAAGCTTTCGGAAATAAAAGAAAAGTACGCAAGTAAAAATGTAAGTTTAAATTATCAAGGTAACATATCCTTTCTAAACAGTCATCCAATGATTGAGAGTATAGAAGATTATGGAAATACAACTGGTATTAAACTTAAAAATGAGAATTCAGATCAGGAATTACTAAAATTACTTATGGCTAATAATATTTCTATAAAGAAATTTAATGTGGATGAAATATCACTGCACGAAATATTTGTTTTGCTGGCTGGAAAGGAGGCTGCAAATGTTTAATAAAAGAACACTTGCAATTATAAAACGTGAACTGAAGATGAAGCTTTTTAGCAAATCTTTTATACTTATGACTTTACTTGTACCGCTATTTATGATAGGAATATTTTCAGTCCAGTATTTTGTTCAATCACTTTCCGGGGAGCAAAGATCTGATTTGATAGTGATTTCTGATTCAGATGAAATTTTAAATAAAGTACAGAATGAGATTTTTCAAACGGGTCCTTTCAAATCAGGTGATCTAACTACAAGATTTGAAAAAATTGAATTAGCAAATTTCAAATCCAAACTCAATGAATTTAAACCCGATATATTGGAGCAAAGAATTACTGGAGTTATTTTTATTCCATCAACATTATTACAATCAAAAGGAGTTGAGTACTACTCATCAAATCCGAATAATTCCTCCTTGTTTTATAAGATTAAACCCTCAATAAATAAAGCACTAGTTGAAATTTATTTTGCCGGAAAACTTTTAACGGAAGAAGAAATAAAATTTGCCCGAAAAGATGTTGAGATAAACGGATTCAGAGTTTCATCCGATGAAAAAGTTGCAGAAGAAGGTTATGGAAATAGAATTGCAATGGTGCTTTTTTCCTTCCTTCTCTATATGGCATTAATATTTTCGGGTTCGATGACTATGAATGCAGTTGTAGAAGAAAAAAGTAATAAAATTGTTGAAGTGCTCCTTTCATCTGCCAGTAGTACGGAACTTATGGCAGGAAAAATTTTAGGGACTGTAATAGTTGAAGTCATTCAAATGGCAATATGGTTAAGTCCAATTGTTTTACTGATCTCCACAAGCTGGTTTTTAATTCCGGCTGAGTTTATGCCACAAATGAGTTTTGGTTTTATTCTATATTTTCTCTTCAACTATGCAATTGCATTAATAACTTATGTGGCTCTCTATGCAACTGTTGGGGCTATATTTGATAACCCGCAGGATGCACAATCCGGGGTTTGGCCATTACTTATGTTGATTATGATCCCATTCTTTATCGCACTTGGTATGGAAGCTAATGCCCAAAGCTCATTAGCACAAATAGCATCTCTATTCCCATTCTCTTCATTAATAGTTATGCCGGCACGAATGATATTAGTTGAAGTTCCATTGTGGCAGATATTACTATCCTGTGCTATAAATATAGTTGTGTTGTTAGGAATATTTAAGTTAGCCGGAAAAATATATCGCATTGGAATCTTGCTTACTGGTAAAAAACCTAAATGGTCAGAAGTTTTTGGCTGGTTAAAGATGAGTGCATAGGCTGATTACTTATTTGAATCCAATCTATAAGCACTTCCTCTAACCGGAAGTGCTTATCTTTATTTTAGTCTATTAAAAATTAAACCGCTGTATGGAATTATTTGTCTAATTTTACAGTTTAAATATTGAATATTTAGAAAGAAAGAATTATCGTTTATGAGTATGAGAATAGTTATGGTGGCTGCGTTATTAATATCTTCAAATATGTTTTCACAAAATTTTGATGTAAAAAATAATAAGAATGGATCTACTTCTGCTGGAAAAATTTCTGGTTCTTTACGCGATGCCCAAACAAATCAAATAATTGAATACGGAAATGTAGTTTTATATCAATCAAAAGATTCATCTATGGTTAACGGAACTATCTCTGATAAGGAAGGTAAGTTTAAACTTGAGAATCTGCAGTTTGGAATGTACTACATAAAAGCTTCATATATCGGATATGCAACAAAGTTTATTGATAGCATACGTGTCAATCCAAAATCAATGGAAGTGGATCTTGGAAAAATTTTACTTGATGAGCAATCAATAGAGCTTGGCAATGTTCTTGTGACCGGGCAAAAAGAAATGGTTATTAATAATCTTGATAAAAAAATTATTAATGTTGAAAAAGATTTGACAAGCACCGGTGGTTCGGCAGTGGATGTTGTTGGAAACATTCCGTCTATAACTGTCGATCTTGATGGAAATGTGAGTTTCAGAGGAAATCAAAACATTATAATTTTAATAGATGGTAAACCAAGTGCATTAGTTGGTGCAAGTAACAGTGATATTCTAAACAGCATACCTGCAAGTTCAATAGAGTCTATTGAGCTTGTAACAAATCCATCTGCGCGATATGATCCTGATGGATCATCTGGAATACTAAATATCATTTTAAAGAAAAGAATAGATGGCGGATTAAATGGTGCCGTGAGTCTAAACGTTGGCACCGGTGATAAATATAATGGATCAATAAATCTGAACTATAGAACTCCTTACTTTAACTTTTTTGGTTCTTATGATTCAAGAATAATGAACAATGAAAACCAGGGCAATACTCTTAGAACAAACAATATAAATAATTCAATATCCTATCTTGATCAGCAAAACAGCGGTGTGTTTAAATTCGGCTCTCATAATTTTGGAGCTGGTCTGGATTATCTATATGATGATTTTAATACTTTTACATTTTCATATCGGTACAGAAAATTTGGATTTGATAGTGACGGAATTGTTGAAACATCTAACAAAGACTCTGCAAACCAGTTAACAAATTATTTTGAGCGTTCTAATGTTGCTGATAGAAATATGGGCGGCAGCAATTATACTTTAAGTTATCGAAAAACATTTGAAAAAAAAGGTGCTGAATTAACTGCTGATATTATTTTGGGTGATTTTTCAATGAACAGAACTGAAGACATAGTTCAAAGCAATTATGATGTTAATCTAAATCCTACAAGCAATGATTTGGAAAAAGGTTTATCAAGTAATTCAAATGAGCAATGGACTATTCAATCCAATTACATAAATCCTATAGAAGATTTTGGCAGAATAGAAACAGGATTTAAGGTTACTCTCAAAGATTTAAATTCAAAAAATGATTATGAAAATTTTGATCCCAATTCATCTTTATGGATTGAAGACCCATTGCGCAAAACTGATTTTGATTATAAAGAACAGATATATGCAGTTTATGGAATTTACTCTAACAACATAAATAAATTTCAATATCAAGTCGGGTTAAGAGCAGAGCAGGCTAATGTTGATGGAAGCGAAGCTGTAACACTAACTGCATTTAATAAAAATTATTTTGCATTTTATCCAACTATTCATTTAGTGCAGGGTTTACCGGATGATCAGGAAATACAATTAAGTTACAGCAGAAGAGTTGAGCGCCCTAATAACAGACAGCTAAATCCTTATGTGGATAAGTCTGATTCATTAAATGTTCAGTATGGAAATCCTGAGTTAGACCCCGAATTTGTAAATTCTATTGATCTTGGTTATTCAAAATTCTTTGGTAAAACATCACTTACATCATCAATCTTTTACAAGCTTACTAATGATGCGATTACTAATTACACTTTTTTAAGAAATGATGGAGTTACAGAAAATACCTGGCGAAATATTGCAAACAGTTCTTCTTATGGAGTTGAACTGACTGCGGCTCATCCCTTATTTGAATGGTTACGATTGAATGGAAGCGCTTCATACTTTTATACAAGGTTTGAAGAGCAGCAATTTGTAAAAAAAGATAATAGCTGGATTGCTAAATTATCTATGATGATACTACTGTCTAAAGATTTTAATATTCAGATTAATGCAAATTATAATTCGCCGATTGTAACTGCTCAGGGAAGCATTAAGGAAGTGTTTACCACAGATTTTGCAGCAAAAAAAGATTTTATGGATGGACAACTTTCAGTTACTTTTAGAGTTAGTGATATTTTTAATACCAGGGACATGGAATCAGTTACTAACGGAATAAATTTCTATTCTGAATCATATAGAAAAATGGAATCACGTGTAGCTTATCTTGGAATATCATATCGACTAAGTCCTGGTAATGGAAATAAAGATAAGGATAAAAGACCGCGCACAGACGAAGGGATGGATGAATTTTAGTTTTGGTGCATGGAAATTTTTAATAAGCAACAATTTTTATTTGTCAACTAACTAAATTATTTGCAATTTCACTCTTAAGATATTCAGTCATTCACAAAAAGGAGTGAAAAACAATGAAGAAAATTCTTTTACCAATATTTCTTTTAACTTTTTTAAGCACAATTAATGGTTATGATAAACTTTCATTAGTTGAGAGATTTACAAATTGTTCGTGCGCACCTTGTGCATCCACAAACAATTCCTGGTATAACGCAACTACGGCAAACCTAATATCCAATCGTTCAATAACGCACGTTATATATAATGTTGATTGGCCATCTCCAACGGATCCGATGCATATTCTGAATGCTGCAGATAATAATGCAAGACGCGGTTATTACGGAGTAAGTTCAGTTCCATGGATTGATGTAAATGGTACCACGATTTCAGTAAGCCAGGCAGCTTTAGAAGGAGCAGTAAATTCGGGTAATGCATCCTACTCTCCATTTAAAATTGAAATTATTCCTGTTAGATTTTCTAACAATGTCCTCAATGTAAAAGTAATTATCATACGTGATTCATCCGACAACACGACTTTTAACAATACTAAATTAAGAGTTTCACTTACAGAATTAACTGTTGACAGAACTTGTTTATCATGCTGTAATAATGGCGAAATTCTTTTTCATAATGTAACCCGCAAAATGCTTCCTGATGGGAAGGGAACCTTAATTCAGATTCCTGCAGCAGGCGATTCTGTTGAATATGAGTTTTCATTCATACCAGGCGCACAATTTTTACAAGAGGTTGATATAACTGCACTTTCAGTTGTGGCTTTTATACAAAGCGATGCTAATAAACTTGTTTATCAATCTGCTACTGAAGATGTTCAACTCTCTAATGATTTAAATGCAGCATTTCAGGTACCTGAAAATTTAGGAGCATTGCCGTTCGAAGTTACCTTCGAAGATTATTCCTCTGCAACTGATTCAACAACCATTACATCCTGGGCATGGGATTTTGATAATGATGGAAATCCGGATTCACAGGAGCCTAATCCAACTTATACTTATACAACTGAAGGAACTTATAGCGTTTCTTTAACAGTTAGTGATGGTATCAATCAATACACACGAACTTTAGAAAATTATATTTATGGATTAACAAATTCTTCGGATATACTTGTTGTAAACGGAATTGATTATTCAAATGCTACGTATATCCCGGAGATGCAGGCATTTTATAATAGTTCGGCATGTTTTGGCAATCACAATGTAGATGTCTGGGATTTGTTTGGTAACCAGGGATTTAACTATGGTGCTAACTCTTCATTTCAAAATGTTCATTTATTTAATAGAAATATTCCTAACTCAGTTTTAAATCTTTATGATAAAGTAATTTGGATTGGAAATAATTTTAGTGGCGATCTGGCATTTTTTAATTCCGCGCAGGTTATTGATTATGTACAAAACGGCGGAAACTTTTTACTGGCAACACGTTTAGGTTCAAACTTTTTTAACACAGAGTTAAGAAACTATTGTGGTATTTTATCTTTTACAGGAGACTTGCAAGTAACTGATTTAGTGTCGCTTGATACCAGCTTAATTACAATGCCATCCATTGGCACTAATAATCTTGTACACTTGGTTTCCTTCAATGCAAATTCTGAAGCCAGACCAATTTTTGATGATCTGACGACCAATGCTTTTTATGCTGGATTCAGATTAAACAAACAGGATGAAGGCAATTTTATTTATATCGCCGGAAGACCATATCGTTTTAATGCAACTGCATCTTATACAAATTATGATTTTATAATTGATAACTGGATGGTTACCACTCCAACTGATGTTGAAGAAGATGATAAGATTGTTCCGGAAAATTTTGCGTTGCTGCAGAATTATCCAAACCCATTTAATCCATCAACAAAGATAACATACAATATTCCACAGCGAAGTAATGTATCTTTAAAAATTTATGATGTGTTAGGAAAAGAAATAATAACGCTTGTTAACGAACGAAAAGAAGCTGGAACTTATAATATCCAGTTTGATGCAAGTAAATTATCTAGCGGGGTTTATATCTACTCCATTCAAGCCGGAGATTTTCTTGAAAGCCGAAAGATGATATTGATGAAATGATTACCTTGTCACACTGAGCGAAGTCGAAGTGTGAAAATACTTTAACAGAAGGCACGAGCAATCGTGCCTTTTTTATTGACTTTGAATGCAGGATTAACAACGTTTGGGTAGTTTATTTCTTTAAAAACTTTACAGGATAAGTTAATGTAAATGACAATTCTATTTTTAGTATTTCTTATTATTCAATTAAGTTTTGCACAATCCTTTTATTATTATAACTGTAAAGATGATATTAGCTAAATAAAAATGAAGATTTATAAAATACTAGCAGTAATTTTTTTATTAACCATTATTTCAGAATTCTGTTTTGCCCAGTATATGAGGTTATCTGCACCTATTAAGCCAGGGAATGTGTGGGTATATATAGCTGATTCAGCCACTGGTTTTGAAAAAGTTTTGATAACTGATTCAGTTTTTGTTATTGATTCTGTAGGATATTCATTTGTCACTTTTATACCCCATCGGGGAATATTTTGGGGTAATGGCAAACCAGTTAGATTAAAATGGAACGATGATGTAGTTGTCCGATTAGATTCAACTTACCCCGATGTAAATCACGAATTTATTTATTATAAAAAAAATTGCAAAATAGGAGATACTTGGACACAACGTGATTCGAGATCCTCAACATTAATAACATATCAAGTTATTGATACAAGTCTTGCAAATATATTTAGTACCCTAACAACCGTAAAAACTGTTTACGTTACTGATGGATTAATTGTAGATTATGAATTTTGGTCTGATAAATTTGGATTTTTGCAAGATTCCTCTCCATTTGGTGGTACGGATCATACACTAAAAGGCTGCATTATTGATGGTGTATTATATGGTGATACTAGTACAGTTACAGATGTTGAAGAAGAGCATCTTGATATTTCTGTCACTGAATATAAGTTATCCCAAAATTATCCAAACCCGTTCAATCCTTCAACAATTATAGCATATAGTATTCCGCAGAGAAGTAATGTTATATTAAAGATATTAGACATAGTTGGAAAAGAAATTGTAACATTAGTTGATGAACAAAAAGAAGCTGGTTTATACGAAGTTACGTATGATGCATCTAAACTTTCAAGCGGAGTTTATATATATTCAATCCAGGCAGGAGATTTTCTTGAAAGTCGAAAGATGATATTGATGAAATGATATTTGCTTATGGGCGATTTACTGAATCGCCCATATTTTATGATTTAAAAATCTTAAGTAATTTTTCTGCGGCAAGAGTTGGTGTGATTTTGTCTTTTATAATTTCTTGTTTTAAAGATGTGATTGCTTTCTGAACTTTTTCATTGTTATAAAACTCATCGTGTAAAGTATCTTCCACCATTCTAAACACCCATTCAATAGATTGATCTTTTCTTCTTTGCTCAAATACTCCGGATTGTTTTATTGTTTTTTCAAATTTCTTAATTACATCCCATAGTTCCGGAATACCTTTTCCAGTTAGTGCGGATCCGCTGAATGCTTGTGAATTCCAGCCTTTTGTAGCGGGCTGCATATAATGCAGGGCATTATTGTAATCTGATTTTGCAATGTTAGCTTTTTTTTCATTATCACCATCAGCTTTGTTGATAAGTATAGCATCGGTTAATTCCATTATGCCGCGCTTAATCCCTTGTAATTCATCTCCGGCACCGGCAATTAAAACAAGTAAAAAGAAATCAACCATAGAGCGTACAGTAACTTCGCTCTGCCCCACACCAACTGTTTCAATAAGAATGATATCAAATCCAGCGGCTTCACAAGCGGTTATTGTCTCACGACTTTTTCTTGTAACTCCGCCAAGATTTCCACCTGAAGGAGAAGGACGAATAAAACAGTTTTTCTCCTTTGATAAATTTTCCATTCGTGTTTTATCACCAAGAATACTTCCTTTAGTTACAGTACTGCTGGGATCAACAGTAAGAACTGCAACTTTGTGTCCTTGTTTTATAAGATACATTCCAAGTGATTCAATCAAAGTGCTCTTACCTGCACCGGGAACACCAGTAATACCAATCCGTAATGATTTTCCTGAATACGGTAAAAGTTTCTTTAAAACTTCCTGTGCAGTTTCGTGATGTGAAGAATTATTACTTTCTATTAAAGTTATGGTTCGCGCAAGAATGTTCCTATCAAAAGAGATTACGCCATTCATATAATCACTCACAGAAAGTTGTTTGCGTTTTACCTCACTGTTATTTTTATTGGAACTTGCTTTTCCAGCAGGTATAAGTGAGTTTTGAACTCCTTTAACAACTCTTACGGCAAATTCTTCACCGGAGTTTTCGGGAGTCCAATCTGGTTTATAAGAATTATTCTTCCTGGAAGATTGTTTTTTCATATATCAAAAATAGATATTCAAGCATTAAGATTGTAAAAACATTAAAACAATTTATTTATTTTTTTACTGCAAATAAACGGATACTTAATTTATCCAATGATAGAGATTATTATCTTAAGTTGAAGTTAAATAATTTTATTTTTATAAAGAGATAGTTGTGTGTAAAATTACACAGTAATATTAAAAGTGCGATTGAAATATTGAAATACTAATTAAAAATGTATTGTAGTTGTCGAAAGGTTAAAAATATGTTAAGAATTCTCCTTGTTCTTGTAATTGGGGCATTTGTTTTAAACTCTTGCGGTCCTTCGGATTTGGTAAGCCAGATTGGGGATAAGGAATGGAATGTTACTTCAATTTTTGGTAAAACGTTAGACGCCAATGAATCAATGAAAGGATTGCCTTCTGTGAATTTTGGTGAGAATGGAAAATTATTTGGCTCAACAAGTTGTAATAATTTTAACGGTTCATTTAAACTTGATGGAACTTCACTTACACTTGATCCAGGTGCTATTACTAAAATGTTCTGTCCCGAAAGTTATGAGCAGGATTTTCTGAGCGCAGTTAAACAGGTAACAAATGTTAAAATAGATGGCAGCACTTTAAATCTGCTTAACGGTGCAAATCCTGTTATGACATTAGTGCCAAAAGTAAAGTAGATCGGGACTCTGTTTGAGAAAAATCAGGATTACTTTTTGTTAATATCATTATTTTTTCAAGTGCAGAGTTAAGATTGTTCTGCACTATTTTTTTAATCTTCATCCAATCTATAAAGAAATAAAAATAATTTATGAATAATATTGAACATGAGCTTAAAAGAGTTTTTGATCGTATGGATGTTTCAATAAAGAATAATATTTCTTTAAACGCTATCGAACAGCAATTAAAACTATTTGTAAACGGAGTAAAAATTCCAAAAATTGCAAAACCTTGCACAATTGGAGATGGAATCGTTGAGTTAAAAAAAGATTATCACGATGAGCTACTAAATTTGTTTCATACTGCTTCATCTAATGGTCGCCTGATAAAATTTGTTCCTGCTTCCGGTGCGGCTTCAAGAATGTTTCAGAAACTTCAGTCAGTGTTAAATAGATTTAACAATTTCACTTTAGATGATCTTAAAAAATATTCTGAGATTGATAGTGAATGTAAAAGTGTTTTAGAATTCCTGATCAATCTTCCAAATTTTGCTTTTTATGATGATCTAAAAGCAGCTTTAAAAGTTGATGATTCAAGTATTGAAAAACTCATTAACAATTCTCCAGCAGAAATTCTGAAAGCAGTATTGTTTGAAAAAGGTTTAAATTATTCATCTAAACCTAAAGGCGCTTTAAAATTTCATCGATACAAAGACGAATGCAGAACTGCTTTTGAAGAGCATGTTTATGAAGCCTTCCAGTACATTTCTGATAATGATGCAAATACAAAAATTCATTTTACAATTTCAGAAGAACACACAGAATCTTTTAATAAAATTATTAATGAATTAAAATCAAAACTTACTAATAAATATATACTTGATATTACATATTCCTATCAAAAAAAATCTACAGATACGATTGCTGTTGATCTGGAAAATAAATTGATTTTTGATAAATCGGGAAATCTTGTACATAGACCGGGCGGTCACGGCGCATTATTGGAAAATCTGAATGATCTTAAGGCGGATATTGTTATCATAAAAAATATCGATAATTTATTAACAGCAGATCTTGCTTGGGACACAATTCTTTATAAAAAGCTATTAATAGGGTACTTGGTTAAAATTCAAAAACAGATTTTTGAATTGCTTCATTTATTAGATAAAAAAGATTTTAATAGTTATAGTTTTAATGAGGTAATCGAATTTGTAGAAAAACAATTATTCGTAATAAAGCCGACAGAATTTGAAAATTGGAATCATGAACAAAAAAATAAATTTTTGCTTACTAAATTAAATCGTCCAATCAGAGTTTGCGGAATTGTGAAAAATGTTGGCGAACCAGGTGGTGGACCGTTCTGGGTTTGTGACAATGATGGAAGTTTATCGTTGCAGATCATCGAGCAGGCACAGATAAATAAGAATGATGAAAACCAAAAAAATATTTTTAAGCAATCAACACATTTTAATCCGGTTGATTTAGTTTGCGGACTGAAAGATTATAAAGGCAACAATTTTAATTTACAAGATTTTGTTGATCATAAAGCTGGAATAATTACAAATAAATCGAAAGATGGAGTTGAACTAAAAGCTTTGGAATTGCCTGGTTTGTGGAATGGAAGTATGGCTGATTGGATAACAATTTTCATTGAAGTACCGATAACTACTTTTAATCCTGTAAAAGAGGTGAATGATCTGCTCAGAAAAGAACACCAAGGATAGTTTTTAATTTTTATAGTACAGATTATAATCCCACCAAAATCAAACCTTTTAGAATAAAATATTCAAAGCTGATTACCATTTATATATTTATATTTGATGCAGTATGGAAAAAAAAT
>CALLZX010000258.1 GCA_937858935.1 uncultured Ignavibacteriales bacterium
GATATGTTTTTAATTAAAGATAATCATATTGAAGTAGCTGGTTCAATCACAAAAGCTGTTGAAGCTTGTGTAAAGTATAATAAAAAACATCATACAAAATTTAAGATTGAAGTTGAAACAAAAAATTTGAAAGAAGTTGAAGAAGCAATCAAAACAAAAGCTGATATAATTATGCTTGATAATTTTGAAGTTGATGAAATGAAAAAAGCTGTGGTGTTAATTAACGGGAAATGTAAAGTTGAAGCTTCTGGTGGAGTAACCATAGATACGGTTAAAGCTATTGCAGAAACCGGAGTTGATTTTATTTCTGTTGGTGCATTAACACATAGCGTAAAAGCTTTGGATATCTCACTTGAGATTACTCTCTAAAATCGAATGAAAGAAAAATTAAAAGAACTAACTAAGGACACTGCAATATACGGCATCAGCACGATGCTTGGCAGGTTTCTAAATTTTATCCTGGTTCCGTTTTACACAAATGTATTTTCTCCTGCAGATTACGGTGTTGTAATTCTTATATACTCATACATTGCAATTTTTAATATAATTTTTATTTATGGAATGGATGCAGCATTCCTAAAATACGCAGCATTCAAAGATATTGGGGATGAAAAAGATAATTTCTCCACTCCATTTTTAAGTGTGCTATTTTCTTCCGTCGTCTTTTGTGGATTGCTCATCCTGCTTAATCAACCAATTGCACAGTTCGTAGAACTTTCCTCGGATCTAAATTTTCTGATTATTCTTTCTGCACTAATTTTATTTTTTGATGCGAACGCAGTTATATCATTTCTAAAATTACGACTCGAACGAAAAGCGAAATTATTTTCCTTCATTAAAATCATAAGCATTGTTTTTAATATAACCTTAAATGTTTTTCTAATCGTAAAATTAAAATGGGGAATTGAAGCAATATTTATAAGCAACCTAGCCGCATCCATCGTATCTTTTTTATTATTGATCCCAACTCTACTTAAGAATATTAAATTTAGTTTTCATAAAGTCTTATTTTATAGATTGTTAAAGTTCGGGATACCATATCTGCCAGCTGGATTGGGAATGATGCTAGTGCAGGTTATAGATGTTCCAATTCTAGAAAAGTTAACAGATATAAAAACTGTTGGTATATACAAAGCAAACTACAAGCTCGGTATTTTTATGATGCTGTTTGTAAATATGTTTCAATATGCATGGCAGCCTTTCTTTTTAACTAATGCAAAAGAGGAAAATGCAAAAGAAATATTTTCAAAAGTGCTTACGTATTTTTCGATTGTTGGAGGTTTAATGCTTGTAATTCTTTCATTATTTATTTCTGATATAGTTAAAATAAATTTTGCAGGAATTTCTATCATCGGTGCAAAATATTGGGAAGGTTTATACATTGTTCCTGTAATACTTCTTGCGTATTTATTTAATGGTATGTACGTGGTTTTTTCTGCGGGAATCTATATAGAAGAAAAAAGTATTTATGCCCCAATTGTAACAGGTCTCGGTGCGTTAACAAATGTTGCAGCTAACTATATCCTCATTCCGCAATTAAATATTATGGGTGCGGCACTTGCTACTCTTTTAAGTTATATTGTTATGGCTTTAGGATATTTTGTTGTAACTCAAAAATTTTATAGAATAAATTATGATTATTATAAACTTGTTAAAATTGCTTTAGGTGTATTTTTTGTTGGAGTAGTTTATTATTTATTGATGTTTGGCGGATTTTTGAATATTTACTACAAAATAATTCTTGCTATCATATTTATATCTTTCATCTTAATGAATGTATTTGAAAAAAATGAAATGAATTTTATTAAAACTAAATTGTTACGGAGATAAATGACTGATAAAATTAAAATAAAAGTTAAAAGATTAAGTGAGGACTTTTTAGATGTACCGCTTCCATACTATGCCACATCAGGTAGTGCTGGAATGGATATTCGTGCAGCAATTAAGGATGAAGTTATACTTCAACCAGGCAAAGTTGAATTGATACCAACAGATATTTCTGTTGAAATACCTTTGGGATATGAAATTCAAGTTAGACCAAGAAGCGGATTGGCAGCAAATCATAGCGTTGGAATAATAAATTCACCAGGTACAATTGATTCTGATTATCGAGGTGAAGTGAAAATAATTATGATGAATTTTGGTAAAGAAGATTTTAAAATTTCTAAAGGTGATAGGATTGCACAATTAGTAGTTTCAAAAGTTTATACAGCTAAAATTATGTTAGTAGATGATTTAAATTCTTCAAATCGTGGTGATGGCGGTTTTGGGCATACTGGGAAGAAGTGAGTTCAAAGAGCGGAGAGCATAGCGCATAGTGAATGTAATGTTGAAGTGATGGAATATTTAGTGAAAAGTAAAAAAATTTTTCTGTCAAGAGTTTATGAAATAAATTTATCCCACTTAGATTTTCATTTTCAATTTCATTAACTTCGATTTGCACTTGCAAAATTTATTATAAATTTTTTCTGTTATTTTGATCTTTTCTAAGAATGAATTTTAAGATTCATCCTTCGACAGGCTCAGGATGACATTGTGTTATTAAATATTTTACTAATGATAATTTAATATTGATATACGATGTCCGATTTTATTCATCTTCACAACCACACACATTACAGCTTACAAGATGGTGCTTGCACTGTTGATGGCCTAATTAAAGCAGCTAAAAAACACAATATGAAATCTGTTGCAATTACAGATCATGGAGTTATGTACGGCGCTGCTGAATTTTACAACAAAGCAAAAAAAGAAGGCATCAAACCAATTCTTGGTATGGAAGCATATATTGTTGTTGATGGAAGTCGTTTTGACAGAGCAAAAGCTGAAGAAGCAAACAACAAGAAAAAATCCAAACACTACAATCACTTAATCCTTCTCGCTAAAAACAAACAAGGTTACGATAATCTTTCTCGTCTTTCCACACTCGGACACACTGAAGGGTTTTATTACAAACCACGAATCGATCTTGAAATTTTAAAACAATATCGCGAAGGATTAATTTGTACAACTGCTTGTGCCGGTGGAGTTGTATCAACTCATCTTGTTAACGGTAATTATGAAAAAGCACGCGAAGTTGCAAAAAAGTTCAAAGATATTTTTGAAGAAGATTTTTACTTGGAAATTCAAGATCACGGAATGGATGTTGATAAACCGATTCTTGAAGGAATGCCAAAACTTTCAAAAGAATTGGGAATCAAACTTGTTGCAACAAATGATTGCCATTACATTGAACACGAACATGCTATCGCACATAATATTCTTTTGCTTTTATCAGATAAGAACGGTGCTGATTATACGCAGCTTAGATATGGAACCGATCAGGTTTATTTTAAATCTTCTGATGAGATGACAAAGATTTTTAAGAAATATAAGGGTGCAATAGAACATACACTTGAGATAGAAGAAAAAGTAAATCTTAAACTTGATATAGAAGGATATCACTTCCCAAACTTCCCAATCCCAAAAGAATCCAAAGCAAAAAATCTTGATGAATACATGGAGATTCTTGCAAGAGAAGGGCTGGAAAAAAAGTTTAAAGTTATCACTCCGGAAATTGAAGACCGTTTTAATTTTGAAATCAAGACAATTAACGAAATGGGTTTTCCCGGCTACTTTTTGGTTGTTGCAGATTTTATTAATGCTGCCAAGGATAGAAATATTCCTGTTGGACCCGGAAGAGGAAGCGCAGCTGGGAGTATTGTAGCATATGCTTTAGGAATTACTAATGTAGATCCGTTAAAATATGATTTGTTGTTTGAAAGATTTTTAAATCC
>CALLZX010000259.1 GCA_937858935.1 uncultured Ignavibacteriales bacterium
GCTTCAGTTGCTTCCTGGCTTAAGGCATGCACACCACGATGAATGTTTGCATTCATCTTTTCGTAATAGTTATTTGTTTTATCAATTACGAATTGTGGTTTCTGAGTAGTTGCTGCGTTATCAAGATAAACAAGCGGTTTACCATGAACTTGTAATTTTAATATCGGAAAATCATTTCTGATTTTATGAACATCATATAATTTTTTATTTACAATTAAAGCAGAATCAGCTTTGGAATCCATTGCCGGACTTTCTATTGATTATAGCGCTTTGTAATTATTTCTTCAAGATAATCTCTTAAAGCAGGAATTTTTATCGAAGTTATAACATCACTTGCAAATGCATGGATTAAAATTGCAGTCGCAGCTTCTTCACCAATTCCACGAGACTTTAAATAAAATTTTGCTTCATCATTTAATTTACCAATGGTTGCCCCGTGAGAGCATTTGACATCATCAGCAAAAATTTCTAACTGAGGTTTTGTATTCATTACAGCATCATCAGAAAGTAATATTGTGTTATTCTGCTGGAACGCATTTGTTTTTTGTGCATCCTGGCGAACCATTACTTTTCCGTTGAACACACCTTTTGATTTATCCTGTAAAATTCCTTTGTAATGTTCGTGGCTATTGCAATGCGGCTTAGCGTGATCAATCATTGTGTGTGCATCAAAAAGCTGTTCATCACCTATCATAAACAATCCGTTAAGCATGCACTCACTTCCTTCGTCATTAAATCTTGCATTAAAATCATTGCGCGAAATTTCTGCTCCATGAGAAATTAAGTGCGATGAAAAATTACTGCTTCGCTCCTGGTCAACTTCCATTCGGGCTATGTGAAATGCTTTGTTACTTTCTTCCTGCAATTTTATGTGATCGACAATTGCATTTTCATCTGCAACAATTTCTGTTACTGCGTTTGTAAAGTAAATACTGTCCTCATCAGAAACGTAATGCTCAATAATTGTAACCTGAGAATTTTTTCCTGCAACAAAAAGGTTTCTTGGTTGTGTTAATAATTTATCAGTTCCAGATTTTGTTATAAATACTATGTGAATAGGATCCTCAACAACTTTTCCATCCGGCACATAAATAAAAGCCCCATCTTTAGTAAAAGCTGTACTTAAGGTTGTAAAGAAATAATTTTCATTTTCAGCATACTTGCCAAGATGTTTTTTTACAATTGGATTATTATTCTTCAATGCCTCTGCCAGACTTCCAATTTCAACACCTTTAGGAATATCAATTAATTTTGATAATTCAGAAGAATAACTACCATTTACAAAAACCAAAAGACTATGTTCCATCTTATCGAACAAAAACTTGTTAACTGTTTCTGATGAAACATTTGCTTTAACAACAGCAGGGGAGAAGTTGTGCTTTTGCAAAGATGAAATATTTGTGTATTTCCACTCCTCATCTTTTTGAGTTGGAAAAGTAAGCTCTGCAAATTTGCTGATTGCATCTTTTCTAACTTTGTGAAAATCAGATGACTTCTCACCATTTAATGATTTTTCAAATTCATCAAACTGTTTGATGAAGTATTTATTTATGTCTGTTTTATTTTCCATTTGTTCTATTTTCTATTTGTCATTCCCACGAAATTGGGAATCTACTTTTGTTTTAATATTTTGGATTCCCGCCTCGCGGGAATGACAGTTTCATTTAAACGAGAGTCTCAGCCTTATCACTCTTAACCCAATCATAACCTTTTTCTTCAAGTTCGAGAGCTAATTCTTTACCGCCGGATTTTACAATCTTACCTTTGTAAAGCACGTGAACGTAATCCGGAATGATGTAATCCAGTAATCTTTGATAGTGAGTTACCACAATGGTTGCATTGTCTTTTCGCTTTAATTTGTTAACTCCGTTTGCAACTATTCGCAAAGCATCAATATCAAGTCCTGAATCAGTTTCATCAAGTATAGCAAGTGTTGGATTTAATACAGCCATTTGAAAAATTTCATTTCGTTTTTTCTCTCCGCCGGAAAATCCTTCATTAACTGCTCGACTTAAAAATTTCTGGTCAAGTTCAACAAGTTTACTTTTTTCTTTTAGCAGAGAAAGAAAATCCATTGAATCAAGTTCTTCATCGCCACGATATTTTCTTACTTCATTAACTGCTGTTTTTAAAAGATTTGTATTGCTAACACCAGGAATTTCAACCGGATATTGGAATGCAAGAAATACACCTTCTCTCGCACGATCTTCTGGGGAAAGATCCAAAAGATTTTTTCCATTGAATAAAACTTCACCGGCGGTTACTTCGTATTCTTCTTTTCCTGCAAGTACGGAAGCAAGTGTTGATTTGCCTGATCCATTAGGTCCCATTATAGCATGAACTTCGC
>CALLZX010000260.1 GCA_937858935.1 uncultured Ignavibacteriales bacterium
AAAGCAAAAGTTGAGTTTAAGATTCCTGATAACTTAACAACCTGGCGAACAACTGTTCGCGGGATTACAAAGAATACTGACGTCGGACAAAAAGTAAATAAGTTTATCAGCAGAAAAGATTTGCTTGTTAGAATGGAAACTCCGCGTTTCTTTAGACAGGATGACGAAGTAGTGATTTCGACAATCGTACATAATTATCTTTCAACTGCAAAGACTACAAAGATTGAGTTTACTTCAGATAAACTTAAACTGGTTGGATCTAAAATTACCTCAAAAGAATTTGAAAATGCAAAATTTACATCAAAGAGAATTTATGAGATTGAAATTCCAGCAAACTCGGAGTTAAGAGTAGATTGGAAATGCAAAGTTGATTATCCAACAGGTGAAGCAACCTTAAAAGCATCAGCATTAACAAATGAAGAATCTGATGCTATGGAAGTTAAAGTTCAAATAATTCCAAATGGAGTAAAAATTATTGAACCTTTGGTAGCTGATTATTCCAGCGATAATGTGAATGAGGATCTTGAGTTTTCCATTCCGAGTGATGTTGATTTACGAAGTGCAAATTTTTCATTTACATTAAATCCATCTTTGGCAGGAACAATTCTAAAATCGCTTGATGATCTTGCCGGCTATCCTTATGGATGTGTTGAACAGACAATGAGCAGATTTCTTCCAACTATAATTGTTGCAAATACGTTTAAGGAAATTAATGCTCCACTAAAATCCCAAACGATTGAAGAACTTCCAAAGTTTGTTGATGCAGGATTAAAACGACTCTACGATCATCAACATTCTGATGGCGGCTGGGGATGGTGGACTAATGATCAAACTCATCCTTATATGACAGCTTATGTTATTTATGGATTGAGTTTAGCGCGTGAAGCGGGATACGATATTAATGAAAGTGTTTTTTATAATGGGTTAAACAATCTCAAGAACCAGATTACAAATGCTAAATCCGATATTGATGAAACAACTTTAGCATATATGCTTTATTCGTTAAGCACTGCGATGAAAAATCAAAGTTATGATAAAGATAATTACCTGGAGATAATTAATATTCTGCTTCGTAAAGATTTAAAATCTTATCCGCTTTCTTTAATTGCAATTACTTTGAAGAATATGAATGAAACTCAAAAAGCAAAAGATGTTGCTGCAAGATTAAAGAAACAGGTTAGCGAAGAAAAATCATTTGCGTTCTGGGGCGGGGAAGAATGGCATTACAGATGGCAGAATGATAATGTACAGGGAACAGCCTTTGCCGTAAAAGCGTTGTTATATGTTGAAGGAAACTCTGATTTAATTTCCAAAGGAATAAACTGGTTGATGAAAAAGAAACAAGGTTATTCGTGGAGATCTACTCAGGAAACATCTATCGTTTTGTTTGCACTAACTGATTACCTGAAGATTACAAAAGAACTTGATCCTGATTATGAAGTAAAAGTATTTCTTAACGGTAAAGAAGTTGCACAAAAAGATTTTAATAAGAATGATATTTATAAAGAAGCACAGACATTTAAATTCTTAAACACAGATTTGAAAAAAGGAAAGAACGTTTTAAGAATTGAAAAATTTGGTAAAGGTAAATTGTATTTCTCAGGCATTAATGAATTCTTTACTGAAAATCTTTCTGATATAAAACACGATAACGGTTTTAAGATACGAAGAGAATATTATGTTCTTGAAACAGGCGAGAAAGACGGACGCATCATTTACTTTAAGAAAAAGTTTGATGGAACTGTTACAAGCGGACAGGATATTTTTGTAAAAACTTTTATTGAATCTAAATCTGATAATCTTGATTACTTTATTCTTGAAGATATGCTTCCATCCGGATTTGAAGTTGTAAAGGATATGGATAAATATTTTATTGATGGCGAAAACTATTACAATGGCGGCTACGATTACTATTATGATTATATGCCGTGGCGCTGGCACTATGCTGATCGTGAATACCGTGATGAAAAAGTTGCATTCTTTGTAACTAGCTGCCAAAGTAAAATGGAATTTTCATACATCATTAAAGCGCAAATTCCCGGTGAGTATAAAATTATGCCTGCACAAGGTTACTTAATGTACTATCCTGAACTAAATGGTTTTAGTGATGTTGT
>CALLZX010000261.1 GCA_937858935.1 uncultured Ignavibacteriales bacterium
AGAATCACACATTAAAAAAGAAGCCGGCGTTGTAATTGATGAATTGAAAGACATAGATGATAATCCGGAAGAATTGATTTTTGATAAATTTGAAGAATCAATTTTTAACGGCCACACTTTAAGTTATCCGATTATCGGAACTGAAAAAAATATTCTTTCGTACAACTCAAATATTCTCCATCAGTTTCACAACGCAAATTATCGTTTAGATAATTTATTGATTTCGGTTTCAGGTGCAATTCATCACGAAGAGGCAGTGGCACTTGCGGAAAAATACTTTACGGGCAAGAAAACAAGATCTAACCAGAAAAGAAAAAACTTTGTTAAGCAGTTTGTAAATGAAACGACCATCGAAAAAGAAATTCAACAGGTTCATTCAATTGTAGGCAGAACAACTTACGGATTTAATGATCCAAGAAGACACAAATTAAAAGTACTTTCAACTTTACTTGGCGATGGTAGTTCTTCAAGATTGTTTCAAGCAGTTAGAGAAAAACTTGGAATGACTTATCAGATAAACACTTTTTTAAATTCTTATTTGGATGTATCCGCATTTGGAGTTTATTACTCAACAAACGAAAAACAAGCAGGTAAGGTTAATGAAATTGTCCATCGTGAATTTACCAAGTTGAGAAACACTGAAGTAAAACCAAAAGAATTGAAGCGTGTTAAAGAGTACATCAAAGGCAACACGCTAATGAGTCTTGAAAGTACAACTAACAGAATGATAAGATTAGCAAACTCGCTTTTGCATTATGGTAAGATTGTTCCGATTGAAGATGTATTAGTTAAAATTGATTCAGTTACTTCTGAAGATATTCAAAAATTATCTAACGAAGTTTTGAACGAATCAACGCTCAGTAAAATAATTATTTGTTCTAAAGATAATTCAATTAAAAAAGCAGCCTAATTTTTAAGTTTAATTTCAGAGTAGATTATGTCCAAATTTAATATTGATGGAAAAGATATAGAATTCAAACCAGGTCAAACCATCATTGAAGCCGCTAGAGATAATGGAATTGAAATTCCACATTTCTGCTGGCATCCAAAATTATCTGTTTCAGGTAATTGCAGAATGTGTTTGGTTGAAGTTGAGAAAATGCCAAAGCTTGTTATTGCTTGTTCAACTGTTGCCGCTGAAGGAATGGTTGTACATATGGATTCAGATAAAGCAATTTCTGCACGCAATGCAGTAATGGAATTTTTCTTAATTAATCATCCGCTTGATTGTCCCATTTGTGATGAAGCTGGTGAGTGTAAACTTCAGGATTATGCTTATCAGCACAGCACTGGTGAAAGCAGATTTGTTGAAGAAAAAACACACAAAGACAAACGTGTTGAACTTGGCCCCAATGTTATGTTTGATGGCGATAGATGTATCTCTTGTTCACGCTGCATTCGCTTTTGTGATGAAGTTGCAAAGGATGCCGAGTTAACTTTTGTCAAGCGTGGTGATAGAGTTACAATTACAACTTTTCCCGGCGAACAGCTTGATAATCCATACGCAATGAACGTTGTTGATATTTGTCCTGTTGGTGCACTTACAAATCGTGATTTTAGATTTAAAGCACGTGTTTGGGATATGGCTCACACAAATACAATTTGTAATGGATGTGCCCGAGGATGTAACATAGAAGTTTGGACAAGAAATAATCAAATTCTAAGATTAGTTCCAAGACACAATGAAGATGTTAATAGTTACTGGATGTGTGATCACGGAAGATTAAATACTTTTAAATTTGTTAACGCCGGCGATAGAGTTGATGGTCCGCATATGAGAGTAGAAGGCAACTTAATAAAAGTTGGCTGGGATGAAGCATTTGCAAAAGCTGCATCAAGCCTAAAAGCATTTGGTAAAGATGAAATAGCAGTGCTTGGTTCTGCTTTTGCAACAGTTGAAGATAATTATCTTGCTGCTAAATTTGCTAAATCAGTTTTAGGAACAGGACACTTAGATTTTGCAAGCCACATTGATCCTGCTTTTGGTGATGAGATTTTAAGAAATGAAGATGTAACTCCAAACACAAGAGGTGCTGAGTTAGCGGGTGTGACTCCATCTAAAAATGGTTTTGATTTCAATGGTATTGTGAAAGCAATCCGCGAAGGAAAAATAAAAGCACTTTATGTTTTAGAAGATGATATTTTAAATGACAATCCTGAATTAGAAAATGTATTAGCAAAACTTGATTTATTAATAATCAACGCAAGTAATTTTAATAAAACATCTACGCTTGCAGATATAGTTTTTCCTGCTGCTACCTACGCTGAAAAAAATGGAACATTTGTTAATTTTCAGGGAAGAGTTCAAAGAATTCGTCCTGCACTTGCTACACAAGATGTTGATCGTGCGCTTGAAGGAATGTCTATGAGTCGATTAGATAAATTCGGAACAAAGTATGATCGTTGGGCACAAGGCAAACATTATGATGCAAGATCAAGCTGGAAAATACTAGTTGGATTAGCTTCTGCAATGGGGCAAAAATTAAAATACAATTTGGCTGAAGAAGTGTTTTATGATATATCAAATTCGATTGAGGCTTTTAAAGGTTTCGATTACGATCAACTTGGAGAACTTGGTGTACAATTGAAATCAGTAAATTCAAAATCTACTGTAAAAAATTAGGTTAAAAGGAATTAATATTTAATGGAAGCAATCTGGAATTTTTTGTGGGCAAT
>CALLZX010000262.1 GCA_937858935.1 uncultured Ignavibacteriales bacterium
TTGAAACAGGTGCAAAAACAAATCAACTTTATTCAATAGCAGTTCACATCACAGGTAAAAATGGTGATCATAAAAAAGTTTTTATGATCGGTGAAAAACCGAAGCGTGAATCAGAACTTATTTCATATTATAACGATGAAAGAGAATTGATTACAAATTTCTTTGTATGGTTTAAACAAATTGATCCTGATATAATTATTGGATGGCACGTTATCGGATTTGATCTTTTATTTCTTGATAACAAATGCCGTGAACTTGGTATCAGTTTGGATATTGCTCGTGCAAACGGAAGGGTTTCGTTACGACAGCGAAAACCGAGCGGATATTTTATCTCCGTTACAGGCAGAGTTGTGATTGATGGCCCGACTATGCTTCGTGCTTCGTTTTTTAGTTTTGAGGATTTTAAACTTGAAACTGTTGCGCAGGAACTTTTAGGAACCGGCAAAACTATTACTCCCGATGAAAATAAAATTGAAGAGATTGATCGCTTATTCAAAGAGGATAAAGTTTCGCTTGCAGAATACAATTTACAGGATGCTGTTCTTGTAACTGACATTTTTTCAAAAACAGGATTGATAGAACTTTCGGTTCGTCGTGCACAGATATCCGGTTTGTTAATGGATCAGCTTGGAATGATGACAGCCGCATTTGATCATTTTTACTTACCGCGTTTACATCGTGCAGGATTTGCCGCACCAAATTTAAAAGACATTCAAACAAATGAACATGCTGCGGGCGGATATGTAATCGAACCAACTCCCGGTATTTATGAAAACATAATTGTACTGGATTTTAAAAGTTTGTATCCATCAATCATCCAAACATTTAAGATCGATCCATATTCTTTGCTGATGAAAGATGTTGATACTATACAAACATTAAATGGGTACAAGTTTTCAGCATCACTTCACATCCTGCCTGATTTTATTGATGAATTAATGAAACTGCGCGACACTGCAAAAAAGAAAAAAGACAAACAGCTTTCTCAGGCAATTAAAATTTTAATGAATAGTTTTTATGGTGTAATGGGTTCTTACGGATGCAGATTTTATCATCCCGATCTTCCTCGAGCAATTACCGGAAGCGGGCACAAGCTTTTACTCGGAAGCAAAGACTATCTTGAAAACAAAGGATTAAAAGTTGTTTATGGTGATACTGATTCTTTGTTCGTAATGCTTAATGACATTTCTGTTGATGATGGTGAAGTACAGGGTAAAAATATAGTTAAAGAGTTAAATCATTATTGGAAGAACAGACTTAAAAAAGAATTTAAAGTTGAATCATATTTAGAATTAGAGTTTGAAAAATATTATAGAAAATTTATAATCACTCCCGCGCGCGGTGCTGATATTGGCGCTAAGAAAAGATACGCCGGACTTGTAACAAAAGATGGAAAAGAAA
>CALLZX010000263.1 GCA_937858935.1 uncultured Ignavibacteriales bacterium
ATGTATGTTGGTCATGCCGTTTATAGAATTGGTAATCCATTCAACGCTACAGAAATTCCAAGACAAATCCGTTTAAACAGGACAGATAATTATTGTCAGGGAAGTGTTCTTTATAATACAACTTCAACATTAGCAAATCCATTAGGATTTACGGATTCATTAAGAAATGATTTATATCGATATCCTTCTCTTCCTCCAATTATGAATTGGAAAGATATTGTTGCACCTAATCCAATTCAAAATTTAAGATTTGAAAGATTAGCGAGCGGGCAGGCCGGTTTAGCCTGGGATCTTCCACAGATTGCAAGCGATGGTGATAGTGCAAAACGTTATGTTGTTTATAGATTTAATTATTCAAACGTTCAACCAAGTGATTTAGAAAATTCCGCAAACATTTTTAATGTTGAAGGTTCAAGAGAAAGTATTCCTGGCGAACCACCATCTCCATCTGGGCCATATTATTTTGTTGTTACATCGTTAGACAGAAATTATAATGAAAGCACTATGAGTAATGTCTTACAGGTTAATCCTCCACCTGCACCAATTTTAGCTTTCCCAAATAATAATGCTATAAATATAGAAGACACATTAATAGTAAAATGGAATTATCCATCTTTAGCAACTTCCTACAGAATACAGATTGCAACAGATTCAAATTTTGTTTCAGGTATTTTGTTAAATCAAAATGGAATTACGGATACCTTTAAAGTTATTACAGGATTAGAAGGGCAAACAAAATATTACTGGAGAGTTAATTCAACAAATGCCGGAGGAACGAGCAACTTTTCTGCTGTAAATAATTTTTCTACAGGTTTTCCATCTACTCCAATACTTGCTTATCCTTTAAACAACACTGGATTCATTCCGGTTGATACGGCCCTTTATTGGTATCCATCTCTATCAGCTGGCTCTTATGACTTGATGTTAGCACGCGGAGCAGATTTTGCTGCAACTACAATTGTAGTTGATGTTCAGGATATTTTAGATACTAGTTTTGTAGTCACAGGCTTGCAAATAAATACATTTCACTTCTGGAAGATTAGAGCTAAGAATACTTTTGGGAAAAGCAATTGGTCTGCTGTCTGGAGATTTAAAACCGTTAATCCAACTGGAATGGAAGATACAGAGTTAATGCCAACTGAATTTGCTCTAGAACAGAACTATCCAAACCCTTTTAATCCTACAACTAATTTTAGGTTTAATATATCTGAAGCGGGGATAACAACTTTAAAAATATATAACCTTCTTGGACAAGAAGTCGCTGAAGTCCTGAATGAAGTTAAGACTCCTGGAACTTATGATGTTCATTTCGATGCGTCAAGTTTATCGAGTGGTATTTATTTTTATCGATTGAGAGTTAATGATTACTCTGCCTCAAAGAAAATGATTTTAATAAAATAATAAACTAAAACCCCTTCTAAAAACGAAGGGGTTTTTTAATAATTAAGTAATTAGAATGAATTTTCAATTTAATGAAAGAGAATCTAAAACAAGTTTTATTAAGAATTAAGATGTGATATGAAAAACTTTAAAATTATTTTAGCAGTCATTTCTTCATTTCTCTTTTTTAAGTGTTCAAGCATTGAAGAAGTTTCGTTAAATGATGAGTTCATACTTAGAAGTGAAGCGTTTAAACAAAATATTGACTCGCTAAATCAAATGTTAAATCTTCCAAAGAATACAAAACTGGAAAATGCTCTGATTGATACTACGAATAATATAATCTCTTTAGAGTTTAACAGAAACTTTGCGATAATTCCTTTACGTGAGGAAAATGTTAGTGAGATTAATAAAATTGTTAAGAACACTTTTGGAGAACGATTTGAAAATTATGATTTTAAAATATTTTCAATGAGCTATCCGATTGAAAGTTTAATCCCAAATTATTATAAAACAGATAAATCCAAGATTGATTCTTCAAAACTTCCAAAACAAAAAAATGAAAGGATACCAATTGTTCAAAACTCAAGTAAAAATCTTAAATCTGTAAGAGGATTATCCGGCAGAAATATTTTATTATGGCATAGCCACGGCTGGTATTACAATAATGATGAAAAGAGATGGATGTGGCAGCGTGCTAGGTTATTCCAAACTGTTGAAGATATTGGACCTATGGCCTTTACAATTCCATACTTAATTCCTATGCTTGAAAATGCAGGCGCAAATGTATTTGTTCCTCGAGAAAGAGATATCCAGCTAAATGAAGTGATTACGGATAATGATTTTGGAATTAAAGAATCCTATCAGGAAAAAACTGTTTCTGAAAAAAGTTTCTGGAAAACATCATCCCAAAAAGGTTTTGCTTTAAAGAATACAACTATAAAAGAAAGTGAAAATCCGTTCAAGCAGGGAACAAGCAGATACACATCATCAATGATTAATCCCTTAGCCACTGTTAGTTGGCTCCCTGAAATTCCAGCGGCTGGAGAGTATGCAGTTTATATTTCTTATGCATCCTCGGACAGTAATGTAACAGATGCACATTATAAGATTATTCACAGCGGAGGTGAAACAGAATTTCTTGTTAATCAAACAATCGGCGGAAACACCTGGATTTATCTTGGAACATTTAAGTTTGAAAAAGGAAAAAAGAAATTACAAGGCGTAGTTCTTTCCAACCAAAGTAAGGATGAAAACAAAATAGTTTCTGCTGACGCTGTTAGATTTGGTGGTGGAATGGGAATAGTAGAACGTGAGGGTACAACTAGCCGAAGACCTAAATTTGTCGAAGGTTCCCGTTATTGGCTTCAATATGCCGGGATGCCGGATACTTTAATTTATAATCTAAATAAAAACTCTGATGATTATAAAGATGATTATCAATCACGCGGCGAATATGGAAATTATTTATATGGTGCACCATTTGGACCGAACAGAAATAAAAGTGAAAAAGGTTTGGGAATTCCTCTAGATATTTCGTTAGCATTTCATACAGACGCTGGAATAACAAGAAATGATACAGCAATCGGTACTTTAATGATTTATAGTATTCCAGGTTTGGATTCGCAGCAGGTATTTCCTGATGGTGTATCTAGATTAGCGAATCGTGATTTGTCAGATATAGTTATGACTCAATTAGTTGAGGATATTAGATTGAATTATGATTCCACTTGGACACGCAGACAATTAATGAACGCACTTTATAGTGAAGCAGCCAGACCAAATTTCCCATCTATGCTGCTTGAACTTCTTTCGCATCAGAATTTTTATGAAATGAAATTTGAGTTAGATCCAAGATTCAGATTTGATGTGTCAAGATCTATCTATAAAGGAATGTTAAAATTCTTATCTGCACAGTACGGATATGATTTTGTTGTTCAGCCTTTACCTCCAAATAATTTTTCAGCACAATTGAATCCAAATGGAGAACTCACATTAAGTTGGAAAGCGCAAATTGATTCTCTCGAATCAACAGCCATTGCAGATAAATTTATATTATACACAAGACAGGGTGATGCGGGATTTGATAATGGTAAAATTGTCGAATCAAATAAAATTATACTTAATAATTTAAACCAAGGAGTTATTTACAGTTATAAAATAACTGCTATCAATAGTGGCGGGGAAAGTTTTCCTTCAGAAATTCTTTCTGTATGCTGGATGAAAAATTCTTCAGAACCTATTTTGATCGTAAACGGATTTGATAGAATTTCGGCACCTGCAAGTTTTGATTCGCCAACTTTTTCCGGCTTCACAAATTTTGTTGATGAAGGTGTTCCCGATAAATATGAAATTGGTTTTACGGGAACTCAGTTTAACTTTGATCCTAATTCAAAATGGTTAACGGATGATAATCCCGGCCATGGTGCAAGCCATTCTGATTTCGAATCAAAAATCATAGCTGGAAATACATTTGATTTTAGTTACATTCATGGAAAAGCAATTAAAGAAAATGGGTTTTCGTTTTGTTCTGTTAGTGATGAATCTATAATTAGTGGCCAAGTTGATCTTACTGGATATAAAATGGTCGATTTTATTTTTGGTGAAGAGAAAAAAACATCAGCACCTAAGTATAAGAACAAAATTGATTTTGAAGTCTTTCCCGGAGCATTAAGAGAGAAAATCACTAATTATCTAAATAACGGCGGAAAGATATTTTTAAGTGGTTCATACATTGGAACTGATTTATATTCAGAGACTGATAGTATTGGAATTCGGTTTGCAAATGAAGTATTAAAATTTAAATTAAAAACCGGACATGCTGTTAAGATTGGAAATGTTTTTTCAGTTAATAATAATTTCCTCACTCTCAAGAGCACATTTGAATTTAATACTACTTTTAATGATTCAATTTATAAAGTAGAGGCCCCTGATGAACTTGGATCGGTGAAGGGAAGTGAAGTGTTACTTCGTTATTCCGAAAATAATTTTAGTGCTGCTGTCGGATATAAAGAAAAATATGGAGTTGTGTCTTTTGGATTTCCTTTTGAAACAATAATGGGTGAGAAGCAAAGAAATATGTTAATGAAATCTGTTTTGAATTATTTAGATATTAAATAAATGTATTTGTTATTCCCACGGAAGTGAGAATCTATTTTTATTAATGTATCAGATTCCCGCCCCCCTGTGAATACCTTACAGAACGTTAACTCTTCAATCCAATTCCCGGATAATCTGATAGAGTAACTTTCCCATCAATAACTTTCATTCCGTCATAAGGATCATTCTTTATTAATAAAGCTCCATCCAGATCAGCCCAATCCATCATTGGTGAAAGTTGTGCAGCTGCAGAAATTGCACAGCTTGTTTCAGTCATACATCCAATCATCACTTTCATATCAAGTGAGCGTGCAAGACTTAACATTTTATTTGCCTCCCGCATTCCAGTGCACTTCATAAGTTTTATATTTATTCCAGAATAAACTCCGTGAGCTTTTATCACATCAGGAATTCTTTGTATTGATTCATCACCAATTATTGGAAGTGGAGAATTTTGTGATAACCATGCAATATCATCTATTTGTTCTTTAGGCATTGGCTGTTCAACAAACTCTATGTTTTTTTCATTAAGCCAGTTAATCATATCCAGTGCAAAGTGTTTATCTTTCCAGCCTTGATTAACATCTACGGTAAGCGGAACATTGGTAACTGACCGGATTGTCTCGATCATTTCCTTATCATTCTCTCTGCCAAGTTTAACTTTCAGAACTTTGAATTGTTCGGCTTCTTTAACTTTTTGTCTAACGACCTCAGGTGTGTCAATCCCAATGGTAAAAGTTGTAAAGGGAGTTTTAGTTTTATCATAACCCCATATTTTATACCAGGGTTGATTCATCAACTTTCCAACAAGATCATGCAGTGCAATATCTACAGATGCTTTTGCTGCAGTATTTTTTTCAGCGATTGAATCCACATAATCTAAAATATTTTCTATTTCAAATGGATCATTGAATTGTTCAAGATTTACTTTTGATAAAAAAGCGGTAGCAGTTTCCTGTGATTCACCAAGATACGGAGGCATTGAGGCCTCGCCATAACCTTTTATTCCTTCATACTCAATTTCAGTTAACATTACCGGAGTTGTTGTTCTTGAATTAACAGCAACTGTAAATACATGTACTAACTCAAGTGTATAAGGTTTAAAAGTGAATTTCATCTTTGAGCCTTTAGTTTTGATAATGTTGGAAGCGAATGATGATGCCGGAAATGAAGCCGCAATCGATCCTGCTGCAATAATCCCAGTAGTTTTAAAAAAATCTTTTCTTGTTTGTTTCATAGAATTTAATCTTTTAATAGTTCTCTGTTAATTTTCTTAGTTCAGATGAATGAGCATAAAACTCTTCTTGAGATAATTCCTTTAGGTACACCATTCCATAAGCTGCCTGAACTCTTGGATATGAATGTTTTAAGAAATAATCTTTACCAAGACATAATCTTATTGTCTGATATTGCTCAACCTGAATGCGCTGTGCTAATCTTGAAAATGGCCCGTCGTATTCCCAGCTCGGAAAACTTGCAGCCCGCTGTGATCCATAACTGTTTAGAAATGTATTTTCCATAATTGCCATCGAATTTAAACTTACGGGAATGAAAATATTTGCTTCAGCGGGATGGAAACGATACCAAACATTTCTATATCCCCAGACTTTTATATTATTTATTCCGGTTTCTTTTTCATAAAGCTTCAGTGCTTCTGCAGTAGCTTGTAAAACTTTATAATGTGTATCAGGTCCGCTTCCTTCAGGATCCAGAGCAACTGTAACAATAGTTGGTTTTATTTTTTTTAATAAATTAAATACCGGAATTACGTCTCTATCCATTTCAGGATTTTCTGTAAAGATATCTCCTTGGTAAAATCCAAGGCGCATATGAGAAACAGAACTTGTGTTAAATCCAAAGAAAGCCCAAACAAGCTCTTCTTCCCATTCACGCATCATTCCTTTTAATTTCTGAACATGGGGAATATCTTTTTTTCCTGGGTACTGAGTTTTGAAATAGTTAATCAGCTCATCAACTCTATCCTCAAGATAGGCGATATTATCTTCTTCGTAGATCTCGATCATGTTTCTAAGTAGTCTGCGTGACACAGCTTCTTTGCGGATTGTTTTACTGTGCTCTCCAAGCCCATCTAAATAAAGATGAATATCACGATCTTTACCTTCTTTAAATTCAGGATCAAAATAACGCTGTGTGAACCTTGAAGTAAAATCTGATTGACCTAAATAGTATTTTAAATCTTCAAGCAAACCGAGCATATAAGAATTTGTAACAGCTGTAAATCCGCTAGTCATCGTTACAAAATGGTGTTTATTACTTGCGTCTCTAACCAAATGATTTATATACGGTAAATAACCTAACGGTATATCATCGTGATGAGGACCGGTATGAAGTATTGTTTGATTAGAAACAGGCAGCATGCCTCTTTCAAATCTTTCAATAATCGAATTACGTATTTCATCACCAATTTGTTGAGGCGATTTTTTAGTTCTTTCCAAAATTAATTTGGTGAGCTGATTAGAATTATAATCTTCAACACTTAGATCTAATAAAGACTTATTCTTATCTAAACAAAGATTAACCACAGCTCTTTCAACTGAAATGTTTGAAATATTTTCTTCTTCTAGAACATCATGATATCGTCTTTCCACTAATCTAAAAGCTGCACCATTAGTTAAATAGAAACGAGCATTTGGCAATCTTTGTAAAACAGTTGCAGGATATTTGTTTGAAACAGAAGTTTGAATCGAATCTCTAACAATATTTCCTTTGGCTTCTCCCGCTGGAATTATAATTGAAGTAGCATAAGGATTGTAGGTAATAGTATTAAGACCAATTGTAATTACTAATCTTTTTTTTGCAACTTCAATACCGCCAAGATCAGTAGCTGCTGCAGCTTGTGTTTCATAGTTTGTCTGAATTAATCTTGTTGTTGAATAATGATCACTGCCCATAACGTTAAATCCGATATGTCCATCAGGTCCTATTCCGCCAAGGAAAAATCCGATACCACCCATATCTCTAATCTTTTTCTCATAATCTGTACAGAATTGATCAACTAGCTCTATTGTCTGTTTCTGATACCGCTCAGAAGTTGTAGAAGCCCAGCGAGTGCGTAATGATAAATCGATAGTTTCATCTGGAAAAATTTCTGAGAGAGATAAATTATTTGCAGTTGGAATCTCATTAATGTTCATCAGCAATGCTTTTTTTGTATCAAGTCCCCAATTACTGAAATAATATTTTTGAATGTAATAGTAAAAGCTGTTATGCTGATGCGAATCTATTGGATAAAATTCATCAATTTGAACAAAACGTAAACTACTTATATCAGGTTTTTTTGTGTAATCAAGATCAACTTTCTTTAATGCTTCAACTACATCATCCTTATCCCAATTCTTTAAGAAGTATGCAACCCATTTAATAAAATGTTCTGGAGTCTTTCCTGTTGGCAGCGAAACAACTCCGCCAGGATTTTGCTGCATCCATTCGATAAATCTTAATGCGGTCATTTTTCCTAATTCAGGAAAGTTTGTAACCTGAATTACTGGAATTTTTTCTGTGGGTTTATAAACTAATTCTTTTTTTGATTGTGTTAGGTAGAATTGTTCAACTTTCGACATCATGATTTGTAACTTCTTAATGTAATTTAAAAATATTTATTTTTGCTATTGAAATATAAGTATGCTACTAATGTAATTAAAGAATGTATAACAGATTAAATAATTAAACAATTTGTAATTACTTTGCTTAAATTTGTAACCATAATTTTGAATCAAATATTAATAACAAAACATAAGATTTAAATGAGCACTCCGTCTGGATCTACTTCATTTTTTGACGAGATTAGTAAACTTCCAACTGAGCAAAGAAATCCACGTTCGATGGAAATTGATGCAAAATCAACTGCTGAAATTATAAAAATAATAAATGATGAAGATAAACTTGTTCCTTATGCTGTTGAGCAAGAACTACCTTACATCGAACAAGCAGTTGAAATAATTGTAAAAGCGCTAAAAAACGGGGGTAGACTTTTATACTTTGGTGCCGGAACCAGCGGCAGACTTGGAGTTGTTGATGCTTCTGAATGTCCGCCAACATTTGGAACGCCTTATGGAATGATTGAAGGATATATAGCCGGTGGTAAAGAAGCAATGTTTCGTGCGCAGGAAGGTGCTGAGGATAAGGAAGAAAAAGGGGCAAGTGAAGTTGTGGCTGCTAACGTTAATGCAAATGATGTAGTTTGCGGAATTGCTGCAAGCAGAAGAACTCCGTATGTAGTTGGTGCGGTGAAAAAAGCAAAACAACTGGGTGC
>CALLZX010000264.1 GCA_937858935.1 uncultured Ignavibacteriales bacterium
ATGCTTTTAATGCAGCTTCACGCAAAGAACGCTAAGTTTTGTTTAGCTAAACACTAAGAGATTATTATCTATTTCCTTTATAAAAACTATTCTCCAAAATTCTTTCAATTCCATTCTTACCAACAGAAGTTAAAATTCTTTTTGCACGAATGAATCCACTTTTTCTATAATCACTGTAATAGGTTTTTTCAGGATTAAAACTATTTATCTTAACTCTTCCTGCAGCGTGGATAAAATCTCCATCGCCAATATAAATAGCAACGTGAGTAATTCTCTCTTTTCTGTTCTCATCAGCTTTACGTCCGAAGAAAAGTAAATCGCCAGCTTGTAGATTTTGCCAGCCGTCTTTTGTATCAACCAGCTCGCCTGTGTTTACCTGCTGTGAAGCATCCCTAGCAAGAACAATACCATTTAAGTAAAAAACAGTTTTTGTGAAGCCGCTGCAATCCATTCCTTTTGTAGATGTGCCGCCCCATAAATAAGGAATTCCCATTAATCTGTAAGCAGTTTTTAAAATCGTTTCGCCATTTGGATTCAGTGCACTATACCAATCATTAAAAAGTTTAGCTTCATCTTTTTTAATGTAAGCAGCTCTTCCATCCGGATAATTAACTAAGAAGTAATCAGAATCTTCACCCATAATCTTTAACAAATTTCCTGCAACAAGATCAGAGACTGTCTGGGAATTCACATCAGCTTCTGAATACGAAAATCCATATTCTTTTGTGTATATAACTTTTGGTGAGGATATCCATTCACTTAATTCATCTTCAGTCATAAACGTGAATCCATCATCATCCAACCATGAGATATAATTATCAGGTGTCTGAACAAGATAATATCCATCTTCACCTTTCTTAAGAATTTTAATAGGTGTTCCAAGAATAGATTGTGTTGCCAGTTCCGCTGGATGATCTGGTTTTGAACGGATATTTGCCACGGAAAGATTAATCACACCAAATTTCTTTTCACCTAATTTTTCAGATGGCAGCATTTCAATCTTACTATCGAACTTAATATCGGCATCATTCATCATCTTCGTAAATTCTGAGTAAGCTTCACTAATATTCGTTTCGCCTTTTATAATAATTTTGTTTTCAGATTCAACTGCCTCAAAATTGAATACTGCAGTTCGCTTATCCGGCGCAAATTTTTCCTTTACCGTTTGTATGATTGAATTTACTTTTTCCATTTGATTATTTTCTTGTGAATAAATATGGACAGATATAAAAGTTGTTATCAAAAAGATGAACAATAATTTCATTTTTTTAACCTGATTTAAGTTGAATGAAAATCTTTTAGCAAATATAAAAAAGGCGCCCTTAAAAGGACGCCTGTTTGAAAAATAAAGATGTTATTTAATTAGTGTCATTTTTTTAGTAATTGAGAGTTTACCAGTATTTAATTTATAAAAATAAATTCCACTTGGAAGATTTTCAGCAATGAAATTGTATTTATAGTTACCAGCTTGCAGCTCTTTGTTAACGACAGTGGAAATTTCTGTCCCAAGAATATTATAAACTTTTAACTGGACAAATGATCTTTCCGGTAGACTGATATTAATATTTGTAGTTGGATTAAAAGGATTTGGATAGTTTTGACTCAGTATAAATTCCGTTGGAATATTATCATTTATTTCAACAAAAGTACCTGGATCAATTTTTATATCTCCATAAAGTAAAGTATCAAGCCCATAAGGTTGCGCACTGCGGGGCCCTGCAATAACGTTAATTTGTTTACAATAATCTGTAAAATATCCTCTACGCGTATCTGTTTTTACAATCAAACCACCAAAATATTTTTTTAATGAATCTGGAAATTCAATCGGATCAGTCCAATTTATCATATCATCGCTAAAAGTAACCTGAACATTCTTATTTTTTATCCACAAGTACATTGTGAATTTACCTTCAGAATTACAATGCAGTTTAAAGTAATCTAATGTATCAGAAATAGATAAATTAATATTTGCATTAACTGGTGGATCCGTATCTTTTGATATTTTTAGTTCAGGTAAGCCTTGAGAGTTGTTGTATAAGAATGCTATATAGATAGTATCTGAAGGATCGAGAACAGCATCAAATCTATTCCAGCCAACTGCAATATTATCGCAAATTTCTACTGGATATTGCCAGTTTGAAGCGTCACTTAGAACATAAAAGAGTTTATTTGCATCAGGTTTGGTCCTAGCAGCAATCAAGGCTCTTCTTCCAAGTTTATCAACTAAAACTATATAGTTATCATAAATAAATCTATCGATTCCAGCATCATTAAATTGGCAGATTAAAAGTTGTGGATCCCAGGTATTATTAGAAGAATTTCTAACGAACTCCCAAGCTTCTCCGCCAACAGAATTCCAACCATACCTATTTGCAAAAAGATGAACGTTATTATCCGCATCCACATAAATATTTTCTACTACCGCTCCAAAGTTTCCTGAACTGTGTAATGTAACTAGTTCTACGACCCACGAACCAGTTTTATTATTAGCGCAATAAAGATCATAATAAAACTCTGTTCCAAAAGTAATTCCAGTAGGGTTTGAATAATTGTATAATGAATTAACTGTCATCCCAATAAAAACTTTACCATTTAGATCTGTTTCTAAAGAGGCATAACGTATATCACCCTCATGCCCAGTAATAATTTGTTGCTTATCCCAAGTTTGCCCATTATCGGTTGATTTAAAATAAAACAATTCATAATTATCCACATAAGCTATATGCAAGTTTCCATCAATATCCTCAACAAAAGAACTTCTTGTAAAATGACCAAACCCTGTAAAATATCCTGTGCTAAATTGCTGTCCAATATCAATATTGGCAGTTTGATAAATTAAACTATCATTTAAATACTGCTGGGCATTAATTTGTTCAACGAAAAAAAATAAGAGTATAATTTGAGCTAAAGAGATTGGTATTATTTTTTTCATAGCGACCTCCCTGAATAAATAGATTTGATGATTTGCGGAATATTAAATGACTGGTGAAAAAGAATTTTCTTTAAAATGGTGAATAAATTTATGAGTTCTGTTGTCATGCATTTACTCAAATCAGAAAGTGAAATTTTAATTTGTTAACGATGCTCAATCGTTCATAATTAATGTACTAAATATTTTTTTAATAGTTATACACGATTGTTAATTGAGAATAAATGTTAAAAGTTGATAAATAAAAAAGGTCACTTAAACTAAGTGACCTTTTTATCAAAAAGTAGTTGAGATTATTTATACTCGACATCCATATGATAATCCCATTTATCAAAGTAAAGATTTCCACCACGCCACTCCAATTCACCACGCTGAAAATCGACTGTTTCACTTCTTGGAAATGTTTTAGCAGGAAATAATTCTTTTGAGTAATCATCATTTACAATCAAATGATATGGATCGATGCTTCCAAGAAAGAAATATTTTTCATCTTCATTTTCTGATTCAACCAATCCAAAAGATTGATCTACCGGAACCCAGCCGTAACCTTCAAAATAAACTTCACACCAATCGTGTAAGTTTACTTCACCTGGATGAAGCATCCATCCGCTCTGCCATTTTGCAGGAATTCCATTGTATCTGCAAAACGTCATAAATAATAAAGTTTTTATTCCACAATCGCCGTGTCCACGAGTTAAGCAATACTCAGAAATGTTTTCAATTGTTGAATATTCTCTTGCGCCAGCCCAAGGAATATTATTAGAAATCCATGTAAATATTTTTTTTGAAATTAAGTAAGGATTATTTTCATCACCAACAATTTCCATGGATAGATTTTTAATCTTATCTGTAAAAACTATGTGTGGTGCTCTTTCCGCTGTGTATGTTTTATAAATACCAGATTCTTTGTTATAAGGTTTGATCATTTCAGGCAAAATTAAATTTGCTTCATTATAATTAGTTACCTCAAGAACCATATTAAAAATAGTTGGCTGATCTTTTATTGCAG
>CALLZX010000265.1 GCA_937858935.1 uncultured Ignavibacteriales bacterium
AAGTATGCCACACAGCAAAAATAAAATGTTTTGTTTAAGTTGATTAAACCAATTTATTAATTGTTAATTGCGAAGAAAATTTTATCAAATAATGGAAAAAGAACTGTGTTTTCTAAGAAATGAAAAAGGCGATTGTTTAGAATCGCCTTAGTTATTTGGATAGCATTTGGGAAAATTTACTTAACCGTACTCCACAAATTTTTCTTCTTCACACCGAATGAAACAATCTTTGCATCTTTGGGAATTTCAAATCCACATAACAAAGATTTTGCTTTTGTTTTAGAGGGAAAGTTTTCATCATAAGAAAGCTTGTTTGCAGACTGATCCTGCTGGTAAGATTTATTTTTGATTAAATATGATGATACAATGCCCGCCCCTTTTAATCCGGAACGATATTCGTTTCCTTTATCATCTTTAATTGTAATGCTCATCGTATACTCAGAACCCATAGCAACTGCTCTGGAGGAAAAATTGTCAAGAGTAATTTCTGCAACAATAAATTTATGCCCGTCTTTAGGTTTTGAATCGGGATTAGTAAAATCTAAAAGCTGATGAAGCTTAACGGAGACTTCGCTGCTCTTTATTTCTGCAATAACAGAATTATTTTTTTGTGAATATAATGTGGCAGTTACGGCCAGGAGAAATACTATAATGTATGTTTTCATATTAATCTTATTTTTTGCTTATGTATGTTTAAAAATTATTCTGCTAAAATTCAATTTAAATAATTAAAGCTTATTTATAATAACGCAACAATCATTCCTAAACCTAATCCAAACTTGATGACGAAAAAGGCTAGTTATATAAGTCTTATTGTCTTTTATTGTGCTATTTGCGTGCAAGAAAATATACAACTCAGCATTGGTGAGTAAGCTTTAAAAGCCGTAAACACTACGAAAAACAGAAGCAGTATCTAGCAGATTACTGGATTTAGAGAGATAAACTTTTTGTTACTAAAAGTGAGCTTAACTAAATTGCGCGCAATATTTTTAAAAGGCAAAGTTGTGGATATTAAAAGCCAGTTACAAAATCTTAAATCAGGATTTCATAAAACATTTTGGGTTGCCAATGTAATGGAGTTGTTTGAAAGACTTGCTTACTACGGGCAGCAAATTGTTTTTATGATTTATATGCGTAATGATCTCGGTTTTTCTGAAGCAGAAGCCGGCCAGCTTTCCGGTATGTTTGGCGGATTAATTTATCTGCTACCGATACTCGGTGGAACGCTTGCAGATAAATGGGGATTTAGAAAAGCTTTTAATGTTGCCTTCACAGTCCTTGGTCTTGGTTATTTTTTAATTGGATCTGTCGGAATGTCTTCATTCTCGGGAATATATGGCGGCTTCTCCCAGTACTGGCTAATGATGGCCTTCTTGGTTTTTACTGCATTCGGCGGTTCATTTATAAAACCATCTGTACTTGGAACGGTTGCCGTTACATCAACACCGGAAACAAAATCTCTTGGGTTTGCAATTTATTACTGGCTTGTAAATGCAGGTGCTATGATCGGGCCAACAATAGCATATTTTGTTCGCGATAGTTTTGGTAATCAATTTGTTTATGTTGTTTCCTCAATCAGCTGTTTTGCAATGTTGATTGTAAACATAATGATGTACAAAGAAGTTAAATCACCAGCCACAGAAGTTGTTGAATCGTTTGGAAAGAAGCTTGAGAACTTAGTTGTAGTACTTGCAAATTTTAAGTTTATGATTTTTCTTTTAATCTATTCTTTATACTGGATAATCTTCTGGCAGGAATTTATAATCGTACCATATTATATCACAGATTACATCAGCGCTTCTGCCCCATATGAGATTATTCAGTCCTGGTCTGGTGCGGGCGCAATTATTCTTTTACAAATTCCATTAAACAGGTTAACTAAAAATATTCCAACTTCTAAAGCAATCTTATACGGATTTGCATTTTCTAGTTTGATCTGGATTATCATCGGGATTTATCCAAGTATTCCAACTATCGCCGCAGGTATAGTTGCTTTTGCAATCGGAGAGATGGTGCAGGCACCAAGATATTACGAATACATTTCTGAAATTGCTCCTCCAGGTCAGCAGGGATTGTTTCAGGGTTATGCATTTTTACCAATTGCAATTGCAAGATTTGTTGGCGATCCGCTTGGCGGATGGCTGTATCAATCATCAAAAGCTGCTGGCAAACCCGAACTTGTTTGGTTTGCACTTATTGGAATTGGAGTGCTTGCAACAATTTTAATGTGGCTCTACAATAAATTTTTAGCCGTTAAGGAAGTAGCTAGGTAAGGTAATTAAATAAATCCCTCTCTCGCCAAGAGAGGGATTTAAGTTGAGATTGTTCTGAAAATATCAAAAACAATTGAATTATATCACGTTTTTCCACTGAATCCTTTTCTTAAATTATTTATCAAACTAAACACAAAATTGAAGGCTTATGACAACTGAACAAATTTTAATATTCGCTTTTATTGCACTGATAGTTTATTATGTTGGTAAAAAGTTTTACTTAATAAAATCGATAAAACAATACACGCCGGCAGATGCTTCGGCAAAAGTTAAGAAAGAACGAAATGTTGTTTTTTTAGATGTACGAACTGAGAAAGAAAGAAAACAAAGCTCTATAAAAGGGTCACATCACATTCCCGTAACAGATATTAAAGACAGGGAACAGGAATTGAAAAAGTTTAAAGATGCAGAAATTATTTGTTACTGCCAGACCGGAAGCCGAAGTCTGAATGCGGCATCTAAACTAAAAAAAATGGGATTCAATGCGAGTAACTTAAGCGGAGGAATGATACGTTGGAACGCATCAGGTTTGAGATAATTTATAAATGGGCTAAACGCATTTTACCGGTTGTCGGCGGAGCCATTGCAGGGTATGCATATTACTACTATGTTGGGTGTAATCGCGGATGTGCAATTACTGGCAATCCCTTTATAAGCACAGCTTACGGTGCTTTTGCAGGATTTCTTTTTGTTGATTGGAAATCAATCTTTAACAAAAATAAAAAAGAAGAAAAAAAGGAAAACGAATAATGAAATACGGATTTTCAAAAACAACAGATTACGGCTTTGAACAAGCAATTGAAAAAGTAACGGAAGAACTTAAGAAAGAAGGCTTTGGGGTTCTTACAACGATTGACGTTAAAGATACTTTAAAGAAAAAGATTGATGTGGATTTTAAAAAGTACACAATACTTGGGGCCTGCAACCCTAAACTTGCACATGGTGGATTACAGGTTGAGGAAGAATTAGGACTTCTTCTTCCATGCAATGTTATTGTATATGAAAAAAATGAAAAGACAGTTGTTTCTTTTTTTGATCCGATCGTTATGACTGTGGTTATTGATAATCCGGAAATGAAACCTGTTGCTGAAGAAGTAAAAAGTAAATTAAAAAGAGTGTTAGAAGCAGTTTAAAAAAAATCATCCTTCGATTTTGAACAGGATGATATAAAGAAGACAAATTACCATTGTCACGCTGAGCGAAGTCCAGGGGTGACACATAGTCTAAGAATTAAAAATATAAATAAGGAATAATTAGAAAGGCCAACAAATGACAGAGCAATTAACGAAAGAAACTTTTTTAACCAAAGTTTTTGATTACGAAAAAAGCCAGGATTGGAAATTCAATGGTGAACTTCCTGCAATTATAGATTTCTGGGCCCCATGGTGCGGACCTTGCAGAATGGTCGGGCCAGTTCTTGAGGAATTATCTGAAGAGTATAAGGGAAAAGTTAACATCTATAAAGTTAACACTGATGAAGAGCAGGAGCTTGGTTCTGTATTTGGAATCAGAAGCATTCCTTCAATTCTTTTTGTTCCGATGACAGGACAGCCCAAAATGGCTGTTGGTGCGCTTCCAAAAGAATCTATAAAACAGGCAATCGATAAAGAATTGCTGGTTATGGTTTCTTAAAACTTTTTCATAAGCCCCAATGAAAAAACGCATTCCATAAAAGAATGCGTTTTTTCTTTTAAACATTCCAACACTCTATATTTTTTATCAATTAAGTAAGTTTTTCTACCATAATAACCGAAATTAAATTAATATTATGGTAATTGATTCAATTTTCAATTTTTTTAACACTTATCAAAATGGATAAAAACGGTATAATATTTGAAATTTTATGTCATACTTTAATCACTTGCGGGTAACCAAAAAATTAAACTGAAAATACATTAAGGAATATTTTATGAATAAAATTATACTGTTATCAGCATTTATGTTTCTGATAATTATAGGATGTTCATCCGCTCCAGAAACTATACCTGATAACAAACAAACCACTTTCTTAACAAACGGAATCTGGCTTGGTATGCTGCCTTGCGCTGATTGTGAAGGAATAGATTATCAGTTAAATCTAAAAAATGATTTTACGTTTAAACAAAAATCGGCTTACAAAGGGAAAAGCGAAGAACTCTTTATTGATGAAGGTAACTGGAGTTTTGTTTCAGACTCAATAATCTCTGCAGACGGTTCTGATGATAGAAAATTATTTTTGGTTACCGGCAAAGATTTAATTTTGCTTGATCAGGATGGAAATAGAATTGAATCTGATTTTGAAGAGAAATATCATTTACACAAAGACCCAAGTACAGTTAATGAAACTAATGAAGTTGAGGAGGTTAAACCTGTAATTGCTGTTCAAGAAAATATTGAAATGAACTGGCAGCATTATCAGGAAAAGTTTTTAAGCGGTATCGATTTTATTGCAAGAGGAAATGAACCGAACTGGAATCTTGAAATTGATTTTGAAAAATTGATGAGTTTTGCAACTATGGATGATATTAAAATTAATACTCCGGCTGTTGAAGGAATAAAAGCACAGGATTCAGATGTTACATTGTATAGAGCAAAGACAGATTCTGGTGAACTTGTTATTACGGTAATACGGGATAATTGCGAAGACAATATGTCCGGTGAAAAATTTTCATATAAAGTTAGAGTTGAAGCTAAAAAATCTGCTGATGTTAATTACAAAACCTTTGAAGGATGCGGAAAATTTTTATACGATATGAGATTGTATGATATTTATGTTATGGAAGAAATGACAGGTTTCAATCTGAAGAAAGAAAAATTAATGAAAGGTATGCCGACTTTTGAATTTAATTTAACCGATATGCGCTTTGGAGGACATGCAGGATGTAACAGCCTTTCCGGCAGCATTAATGTTATTGGCAATAAAATTACCTTTGGTAGTTTAATGGGTACATTGATGGCTTGCCCGAATATGAAAATTGAAAAGGCTGTTGTTGAAGCACTAAATCAAAAAACGGTTACATACAGCATTGATAAAATGAAGCTGACAATAGTTAGCGGAAAAACAAAAATGGTTCTGAAGAAGGTGGATTAATGCGTGATATTTAAAGATGACATCTTATTAAAAGATGTCATCTTTATAAACCCATTTATTGATTTGTTTCACTTGTACTTTTAGCAGTAAGGAATTTCATTAGTGTTGCTGCAATTCCATCTAAAGAACCGGAACCATTACCGCCACCGGCAACAAGAATATCGGGCATAATTTTTTTATCACCCTTCATAACAGAATCGATAACATTAACAAGAGTTGTTCCTTGCTCACCAACTGCTTTGCGCAGTTCATCTGCTGCTTTGGCACGAGCTAAACCAACAGCTTCAATCTCCGCTCCTTTAGCTTTTCCTGTTTCACTAACGTAATAAGAATCACCGCGTCCTTCAGCTTCACGTTTGTACTGATAAGCTTCCGCCTGAATTTTTACCTGGGCTGCTTCATTTTTTTTAATATCAACGGTTACAGCAGACTTTGCTAACTCAGATTGCATATCTGCCGTACCTTTTGCTTTTTCTGTTGTAATTCTTTGCTGTTGTGCTTCCTCTTTTTTCTTATATGTTTGAATTTCCTGGTTAGCAATTTCTCTTTGTGTAAGAACCAGCACAAGCTCTTCTGGGAGAATTACATCTTGTATATAAACACCGCGGGTTTCAACAACATAGTCTTTTAGTTTTGCTTCAATATATTCTGTTGCGGCTGTTTGTATTTCATTTCTTCTTTCGATAAATGAAATTGCCGGCATTGATTGAAGTTTATCGCGGAAGCGATTTCCGACAGCAGCCTGCAATACTTCGTTGATAAGATTACGAACCGACCCAACCATCGAAATAACTTTTGATGCCTGTGTATCAGGAATATGAATCTGCACCTGCAAATCAATTCTAAACACAAATCCCTCTCGTGATTTGGCAACAATCTGTTTTAAATTCTGATCAAGATTGTGTGCCTGTGATGATGCATCTGCCCAGTTAAGATTTAGAATTGCAGTAGGCACAATTTCTGCGTTATAACAGTGTGAGTTAAGCGGATATTTACCCGTACGTAGCGCTTCTCTCCATATTCCCCTGTGTCCAGGTCTAACGATTGAGCCAAACTTAAATTCGGAACCGGATGTATCTTGCGAAGGTAATCCTACATAAGATTTAATAACCGCAACCTCGCCCTGCTCAATAACAAGCATAGGTGCAATTTCAACATTAACAAGAAATGGATTAAGGTTATACATACCATACAGCAAAGGATCATGCTGCAAACCAATTCTTCCGCCATTATCTATGAATGCTTGAAAATCCTGATAATTATTGTGTAATGTGTTTTTATTACCAAGAATAGTTTCCATTAAAGACATATCAGTAACAGAATCAGAATTTTC
>CALLZX010000266.1 GCA_937858935.1 uncultured Ignavibacteriales bacterium
GTTCATTTAAGTTTTCAAACTTTGATATGATTTCAGGACATGGGCAATCATCATCACTAATATTAGTATTTGTAATGGTTGTAATATCTTCACAAATAACCTGGTAAAACAAATCCAGGGCTTTTTTAATTTTACCATTATGTACTAAACAAATAATCATTTTCTTTTTTGCAAATTTATTCTTGGGATCCTGTACAAGAACATTTTCAAATGCAATTTCAGCATCTAAAAATCTTCTTACCATAAAATATTGATTTGCTAACATCTCACTCATTTTGATCTTATCGTTTTTTTTATCAACCTAAATAAATTTATTCTTAATTCTAATTGCCAGTAATGTAAGGATAACCTTTTATTTCATTAGCTGGAATAAATGTATTTGTAAAATTTCCGTTTAACATAATATCATAAATCATTGAGTTTGAACCATACGATAGTGATTTTACATCATAACCCAATAATCTTAAATAAGCACCAACATAAGAACTCGTTTGACCTGTAAAACAATACAACACAGAAGTTTTATTTGTTGGAATTGTAGTTAAATCATTTGCACCTTTAAATGGTAAATTAGCTGGATCATAATTTATAGCTCCTGGAATATGACCTGGATTTAGATAAAGTGCATCTGTTCTATAACTAATTACATAATAGTCAGTTAAATGTTGCATCACAGAAATAGCAGGTAATGTTGCTTCGGCATATCCTGCCGCAAATAACAGCTTTACTCTTGCTTCAAGTATTTCCTGTCCATTTGTTTTACCCGTAGAAAGTGTAGTAGGTAATTGCCCTTTGGCATTCTTGCTCGGTGATGGAGTATTAACAAATTGTGTTGCGTATGCGTTGCTTATGTTTGCTAGCCAGTAGCTTTGTGCAAATGAAGAATCCCATGAGCTCATTCCCCATTTAAGTGCAAAAACATTATTGTATCCGCCAATTGCTCTAAGCAAAGATACACCATACGAAGCCGTTTGACCGGAACAACAAGCAATTACAACTTTAGTGTAATTAGCGGCATTAATGGTTTTGATATAATCGTAAAGATTTGCGAAATCAACTCTTACAGCGCCTTCAATATGTCCGTTTGCGTATGTAACAGCATCTCTTATATCAACAAGAAGCAACTTAGTTGGGTCAGTAATTCTTAAAGTATTTACATCAGAAGCAGTAATAATAAATGTACCTGAGTTATTTATATAATCATTGTTTGATTCAAGATAATTTAGAAGTACTTCACTCTCATTTATTACAGATGGTGTTATTGGATCTTCTTCTTTGCTGCATCCTGCATTGAATAGTATTATTGCAGAAAGTATTATGAGAGAAAAGAAGTTTAGAATTATTCTATTGTACATTTAATTTTTTCTTTAACCTGATATTCAATTATTAAAAATTATTTAGATGATTACTAAGTGCTTATTTTAAAGTAACAATCAATAAACTATCTGCCATAAAAAAATTGCCTGAAGATATCTCTACCTTCAGGCAATAAATCATCATAAATAATTATTGAACTACTGGATAGTCTTTATTTTCAGTATCAACCCATTTTGTACCAGGCATTGTATTATAGAATAAATTATTTGTTCCATATAACAATGATTTTGCATCATAACCTAATGATCTTAAAAATGGAGCAATAAAAGATGAAGTATGACCTGAATAACAATAAACTACAATTGTTTTGTTTGTAGGTAAGGTCTTCAAGAATTGAGCAAGCTTTAAATCAACTTTGGGTGTATATTGAATAGCACCTTCAATGTGCCCAACATTATAGTCTGCTACTGGCCAATAATTAAGAATATAGTAGTTTGATAAATTAGTATATAAAGTTGTACGATCAATACTTGCGGTCCCAAATCCCTCAGCTAATACAGTTGCTAATCTTGTATCTCTAATTTCAACACCTGTTGTTTTTCCAGTAGATAAAGTAGGTAAGTTTCCCGCAACATTTTTTGCATTAGCAGTGGTTTGGATAGTAATTGGGTTTGTTTGACCATTTAATGCAGCAGTTTGCCATCTTGATGGATATTTCCAACTGCACATTCCCCATTTTAGATCCCAAACATTTGAGTATCCTTTTAATCTAAGAATAGCAGTTGCAAATCCAGCTGTTTGTCCTGTATAACAAGCAATTACAACTTTAGTTTTTGATGCTAAATTGTTTGCAGCATAATAAGTTAAAAGATCTGCAGGAGCAACGTTTACTGAACCTTGAATATGACCTGTAGCGTAATCTGTAGCACTTCTTATATCAAGAATAGCAATATTTTCACTCGCAAGTATTGCTGCATTTACATCTGTCGCTGTTATAAGTGTAGGTGTTGATGTGTTAATAAAATCACCATTAGCCTCAAAATATTTTACTAATTCTTCGCTCTCATTTACAGTTACAACTGGTGGTGTAGTAGTTTCATCTTCACTACATCCAACATTAAAGAATATCATTGAAGATACGATCAATAAATACAACAGATTCATTAATTTTCTGTTTTTCATAGTACTTTTCTCCTAAAGTTTAGTTTAAGTGTATTAATTTATTTTCTAGTTAACTTGCCAGCTTGCCGGAAGTTTGCCATCAACTACGATTCCGGTGTTCGCCGGTTTTTCCCAACTGAGACAATCTGAATCGAACAAGTAAAGTTCTTTATTTGTATATGAGCCGTCCGAATTCTTCTTAATGTGACAACCTTCTGTACAATTTGAATTCACAATCCAGTTACCATTTGTATCCTTATGGCCTGTACGTGATGTTATCTTAATAATTCCATGTGGAGTTGTGTATTTATAAGTAGGTCTTACATCAAAGTTTACAAGATTTGGAATACCATAATTCTGCCAGCTATCGGGTGCCATTAAAGATTGTCTTAATAGTGCAAACTTATATGTTGTCTTGGTATCCTTTATTGGATTCATTCCAATTTTGAATCCTTGATAAGAGTGAATTCTTGCACCCTCTTCACTTCCGATATGACAGCTTCCGCAGTTATTGTAATCTTGTGAGTGGCAATTATTAATATTTGAATGACAGTTTGTACATTTTGGTAACTCGGGATATTTATATCGTTGATCATACATAACACCATCACCGTGGATTTCATGTTTAGTATGACAACTCATACAATTATATCCTGCTTCAGTCAAGTGAACATCTGGAACTGTACCTGCACCAACACCAAAATATGCATGTCCGCCACGACTTGTGTGGCAAGTAGTACAATGATCAACCATATTAGGAGTTTTGAAGAAACTGTGAGATTGGTACAAACCGCCTCCGCCAGCTTTGGGGCGATTAACATGGCAATCACCACAAGTTGCATGACATTTTCCGCAATTAGTATTATAACCATCCTTCATTACCTGAGTAAGCGCATCAAATCCTTCAGGAACATTTCCAACACCGGCACGCAAACAAACCATACTCTTCTGTCCCCATCCCTGATGAATATTGTTTTCTGATTTTGAAGCAATATCAGGGTGGCAGCTTCCACATTTTGCAATTGCATCGGATGTGGGTTTTTTCATAAAATCACCGGAGTGAGCAACTGTTTTATCAGCTGTTTTATCAACTCCATTATGGCAAGCTGTGCAAGGAATTTTTCCGTGTATGTCACTTTTAAAGTCTGCATAACCGGAACCTCCCATAAAAACTCTATCATAAGGCTCTACGTGTGGAGTTTCGCCACCGCAACCGCCACCACCAGTTGATGGAGGATCAGGAGTATATACAGCTTTAAGATGTGCATAATTTGTATGGCACCCTTCACAAGATGCTACTTCTTTATTTGTTGTGTCAGTAGGCTGATCATCTTCTTTATCCTCAGTGCATCCGATAAAAAATGAAAAAAGTGGAATCACAAAGAGTAATAGGAGTTTTTTCATATCATTTTCCTTAAATACATAAAATTAATAGTGCTTGAGCTTATTCAACCTTTGTGCCACTAATTTTTGTCTTTAACAAGCATTATTTGTATCAAAAATGAAACATATTGTTCATTGTCCTTATCAATAGTGAGAAAAGCGTTATAAATCATAAAAAATAAATATGTACGACTTGTTTCATTTGAAACACTTTTGAAACAATTTGATTTAAGAAAAGACATGAATATGAACCGGAATAAACTTTAAGAGTAGATATTTTGAATAAAACCCTCGAGGTTTATAACAGCCTCGAAGGTTTCTAAAAATGAAATGTTAAAATATTTATTGTTTAGATATCTCGAATTTTTTAGGATCATACCCTTGATCTTTAATAATCCTAAAAATCTTGTCCAAAGTAGTGTTATCTAAATTTGGAGTACGACTAAGAACCCAACCATATTTTCTATTGGGAGTTCCGACAATAGCCCATTGATAATTTTCGTCCAGACCAATTATCCAGTAATCACCCCAGAATGGACGCCAACCCAGAAAACTTACAAAACTTACTTCTAATTTTGCATTGGATTTTTTATCTACAACTCTTACCACTCCACTTGCATCATCAACCTCGCCATCTTCATCAATGCAGGAGTTAGTAACTTTAATTTCACCATCCTCAGTTAATGTATATTTTGCTGTTGTATTCTTTATGCATTGATCCTGAAAACTGTTTGGGATTTTTGCAACTTCGTACCATAAACCAGCATATTTTTTTAGATCAACATACTTAACAGTAACTAAGGGATTTTGCTGTGCAAAAATTAAACTTGATAAAACAATAAACATTAATAAAAATTTCATTTAATTAAACCTTTATAAAAATTTTCTTTGCGTAAAGAATCCACATCAAACCAAGCCAAACTAAAATATATACTATTGCCCATGCTAACGAAGCATTAATTGGTTCTAACCATGATAAAAAGAAATTATCGAACAAGTAACTTTTAATAGTAACAACACTTCCATCGGTTCCGTTCCATTTTACCATGTACATAATTCTTCCAACAATTCCAGATAGAAAAAAAACAGTAATTGCGTTCAAACCATAAACCTGAAATGGTTTTATCCACCAGGTAACTTTTTTAACATCGATAAACCAATAACAGAAAGCAAGAAAATTTAATGCAAGTCCCGCTGTATATAAAACATAAGAACTGGTCCAGATATTTTTATTGATTGGGAACCAACCATCCCAAACATATCCTGCAACCATTAAAACACTTCCCCAAACAAAAAGCCAAACAGTTTTTGTTGTCTGATCTTTTTCACTTCTTAGCCAATTTCCCGTAAAGATACCAAGCATTGCAGAACCAATTGCCGGAAGTGTTGAAAGTATTCCTTCAGGATCCCAAACTTTAGTACCCGACCAAAGATGACTGCCTAATAAAAGATGATCTAGCCAAGCGGCCAAATTTGTTGTTGGTTCGTAGTTTGCATATCCAACTCCAGGAACTGGAATTAAACTCATTAACATTGTATATAAGATTAATATGGTTCCTGTAAACCAATATTGAAATTTTGTATTTGTTGTTAGAAAAAGAATTGATGAAATCATATAAACTATTGCAATTCTTTGAAGCACACCAGGAATCCGAATCGTACTCCAGGAAAACTCGTGGCCGAATAAAAGTCCAAACGGAAATCCAGCCAGTATAATTCCCAAACCAAAAAGAATAATAGTTCTTCTTAAAATATTCAGGTATAAACTTTTCATTTCACCACCCTGTGCTTTTCTCTTGCTAAGCGAATATGAAATTGCAACTCCAACTATAAAAAGAAAGAACGGAAAAATTAAATCCGTAGGTGTGCAGCCATGCCACTTTGCATGCAGTAAAGGCGGATAAACTGCACCCCATGTTCCAGGGTTATTTACAAGTATCATTCCCATAATTGTAATTCCCCTAAACACATCGAGTGAAAGCAAACGTTCGGAAGGTTTCATAGTATTTCCATAGAAGTTTGAATTTGTTAAAACAAAAATACATAAAGTTTGATGAAATATGTTTTAAATTGTTTTAAGTTTAAGTATTAAATAATATTTCATACCTGCATAGGCAGAAATGATACAACCAAGAGTAGAAAATGAAAACAATAATATTAATAGTTATGGTTGCAAATTTTATCACATCTCAAACAAGATTTACTGAAATAAATGTTTTGGTAAATTCAGGAGAGTTTACTAAAGCATCTGCACTGATTAATGATAAATTAAAATCGAGTAAATTAAGTTCAGATGAAATATTTGAACTTCAGTTTGAAAAGGAAAGACAGGATAGGATTAAAAAAGATTTTAATAAAACTTCTGAGGATGTTCTAAAGATTGTAAATAAATATTATCCCGAGGCAAAAGAGAATGATTTAAAGAAATGGGAAAACGATGGTTCGCTTGAATACAAAGTAATTGATGGAAAAAAATGGTATTTCTCACGAGCTGCCTCAAATCTTTTCAGAATTAATAAAGAAGCAAAAAAACAGAAAGAACTTGTTGATGGGTTTGAGAAAGATCCATTGGATGCTTTTCTAGAAAATTACATCCCAACAGTTTTGGATGAATCCGCGAACGCTCAGGAAAGTTTAGTAAAACCGGTGACGTTTAAATTAAATTATACTGTTACTGTTGATGCCAATGCAGTTCCTGGTGGAGAAATAATAAAATGCTGGCTTCCGTTTCCTCGAGATGGACATCAAAGACAGACTGAAATAAAATTACTTGCAGTTAATAATGATGAATATGTAATTGCAAGTAACGAGAATC
>CALLZX010000267.1 GCA_937858935.1 uncultured Ignavibacteriales bacterium
ATGTTTTGCAGTGATTAATTTTAGAACAGAATTACAATGATTTGAGATGAAATATAATAAATAATTGGTATAAAATGGTTGCTATTTGTGTGGATTGATCTCCTGATCGATCCGAAATAATATAAGCAAGAAACGGAACGAATAGGAGTTCGTTCCCTACAAAAATTAACTATGGATGGTAAGCAATACTTGAACCAATCCACGTTTTGTTCTTGTTAAAATCAACTCCCATCATTTTACCTTTGCTTGTGCGGATAAGATTGTTTACGAGTATTGGTCCTTCGTATTTATTAGTCCACAGAAACATCATTCGGATTTCAACTTTAGAAAATCCATCGGGTGTTTCAATCAATGGGGCATACTCAACTTTTTGCTGCAAGATATAATTACTTCTGTTTTCTATCGCATCAAGTTTTTCTTTCGTTACTTCAACGTCAACACCAAGTCCTGCAAAAGAGAAAAGAGGTTTTAATACAAAATCATTTAGGTTTTCAGGATACTTATCAATCTCATTTAAGAAATAACATTCGGGAACATAATTCCCTTGTAACATCGGCAAAGAAAATTTACTAATCTTAAAAAACCAATTAGGATGACCAGCCCATTCGGCATCAATATCGTCTTTAAAATCAAAATCAAACGTTGCATTCTTCCGCTCAAGTTCATCAAATATTACACGGTTGTATATTCGCTTGACTTGTATGTCTTTACCATCTTTAACATAGAATAGTTTTTTACCGCGCTTTTTTATTTTTGATAAACATACAGTTGTAATTCCTGTTAACTCTTCGGTTGCAGCAAAATCAATTCTTGTTTTTTGCTTCTCCGGTTCAATTTCCAAAAGTATTACGTTTTCAGGATCATGATTACCAAGAATAGTTTTTGTAAGTAATGTCCTGTATGTTGATTTGTTTAGTCCGTTAAAGTAGCTATGAAATCCAACAGGAATATCAAAATGTTTTCTGATAACGTCATTCAGATATACCTGATAACCATAAAGTGAAGGAAAAGCCTGAAGCTCGATTAATTTTGGCCAAAGCTTTTCTCCGTTTTTCGTAATGGCAAAATCTATTTGAAAAAAAGGCGGATGCTCAAAATCGTTTGGAACTTTTAAATGTTCTGGAATTGCTGCTTCAGATCTTTTCAAAAACTCTTCCTGCTGAAGCTGAATGATAATATCATCACAAGCTTTTATAAGTTCACTTGTTAAATCTCTGCTCAAAAAAAGTGGAGTTTCACAAACCCGAAAATCTGTTGGATGCTTTAAAACTGAATTCAAATCATCTAAATATTCCTGATAAACTTTTTCTGAAAAATCATTATTAAACTTTTTTCTGATTTCAGGAATCATATTTAAACCATAATTGAGATTAGATCGTTAATCGCATTATTTATAAAAGTCGGAATAACTGTTTTCCGTGTAAGTTTTATTTTATCAGGATGTTCAAGCAGGCCAATCATTTCCCAATATCT
>CALLZX010000268.1 GCA_937858935.1 uncultured Ignavibacteriales bacterium
AAGATGGTTATACAGATTGCATAGCGTGTAAAACCAAATTCCCACAGTCAAAGTATATAAAGAGAGGTTAATAATCCACCGTTGGGAGATTAATTTTTTGTAAAGCGTTTAATTTGTTGCGGGCGGGCAAGTAATTAACCTCTGCCATAATCCCTCTCCTTCCTTCGACTTCGCTCAGGATGACGGAGAGGGAAACAGGGTGAGGTAAAATTATTTACGTTTAGAGGTTAATTTGCCGTAAACGCCTTTGTAGCTTGTTAAATCTGCATCTATTGCGCCAACAACCACTTTGGTTTTTACGCGGACTGGCATTTTGGCTTCGTCGTTTGTCATCCAAAGCATAATACTACCTTCGCTCTTAAACAATCCGCCTTCCTGGACTAAGGGTTCAACAATTAAACATTCAAATTTACCTGCTTCAACTTCAATAGTTTCTTTACCGTGATAAACCACATCAAGATCGTAAACTTTATCTTTATAAAAATTCTTTAACGGAATTTTATCTCCAACTTTCAAATTTGAGTAATCAATTGTTCTAGCATAGAAGAAAGCTGAAACAATATCGTTTACATATTTAGGAATATCAAATTGTCCATCGCTGGTTTTAGCTTTGCCTTTTCTCTGATCAAAGAAAGCGGAAAAATCTCTTGAAAATTTCCCTTCGCGTATGTGCTGTTCAAATCTCCAGGGAAATATTCCTTCAACATCAATGTAAGTTTCGTATCTATCCCGCACTTTAAAGAATGCATCAAAAGTTGGAACTGTGTTCACTTCAAATAATACATGATAAGCATTTCTACCGGATATTTTTTTAATTGCAGGTATTTCAAAAGAAGCTATTCCTGCAGTAACAAAACCGTACTTAACATCAAAGGTAAGCTTCTCGCCTTCTCTAAATGCATTGTTTTCATGCTTTCTGAATTCATCTTTTTTCTGTGCAGTTACGGTGGAAGCTGCAATCACAGAAATTAAGAGCAAAACAACTATGTATTTTATTTTATTAAAGGATTTCATTTACAACTCCTTAGAATTTATTTAAAACATTTTTTATATCGCTGTACACTTTTGTCATATCAATCGAATCCATACAATTTAATTTTTCACACTGCTCACGTGTACAAATTTTACAATCAATTTGCGGTTCGTACACAAGTTTTTTATTTGTATATGGTCCCCAGCGTTCTTTTGAACAAGAAACAATTTTGGGGTAAAACCCAACAGTGTATTTGCCAAGCGACGCTGCAATGTGTATTGGTCCTGTTGAGTTTGAAATAAACATTACTGATTTACTAATCAAGGCAGTTAGTTCATCAAGATTAAATCTGCCGGCCATATTTTTTACTTTGCCTGATGATTTAATTTTTTCACAAAGTTCAATTTCGTTTTTGTTTCCCGTTAAAATAATTTGGTAATTATCAGCATCAAGCATTTTCACAAGTTCAGCAAATTTATTTACAGGAAGATCAACAGAACTTCCGCCGCTGCCGGGATGAACAATTATAATAGGTTTTGGCAGATCCAATTTATCATCCACCAAAATCTTGTTAACATTCTTCAGAGAATTTTCATCAACTTTAAGATTGTAACCAACATTACTTTCAGCAACAGAGTTTTTTATTCCCAGTTTCTCAAGAAGATTAACATTGTATTCAAGCTCGTGCAGTTCAGCATTTCTTCTATGTTCATAAACTTTTTTATTAAACAGAAATGAATACCAACGGTAACCGGTGCCAATTCTATTTTTAATTCTGCTTAAAAAAATAATAAGACTAATTTTAAATCTCGGATAGACAACTATACAATTATCAAAATTTCTCTTTTTGATAAGGTTTATGTTATCAGATAGACTCACATTTCCATTATCTTCTTTTAAAACTAAAACTTCATCAATATGCGGATGATTGCTTACAATATTTTTAGTGTAATCACGAACTAAGAATGAAACTTTACAATCCGGATATTGTTTTTTTATCAATCCAGCTAATGGCAAAGTTAGAATCAAATCGCCAATTCTATCAGTTCTAACGATTAAAATATTTTTAGGTTCTTTACTCATTTAGATAAATATGGATTTCTGATTTCAAAAAATCTCCAGGGCAAACTAACAGATTTTGTAATTCCGATTCTCTTAGAAACACCAATCATATTTTTGTTAAGCTTTGGTTGATTTACAATAAATACGGAACTGTTTGTTAAATCCATACCAGAATATTCTTTATTAAATCCAAACGCTTTACAAACCTTTCCAGGTCCGCTTGTTAGATTATAAATTTCTTTTTCTGATTTCAATGCTCTGCCAAATCTGTTTTCTATCATTTTATTAATCCCAAGTAAAGGTTCAACAGCACGGATTAAAACTGCTTCACCGTTATTTCGTTTTCCTGTAACAACATTGCAGCAAAAGTGAGCACCATAAGTAAAATAAACATAAAAATATCCGCCTTCATTAAACATAACTTCATTACGTTTTGTTTTGCCATTAAACGAATGCGAGGCTTTGTCAACTTTTCCATCATAAGCCTCAACTTCAATAATTCTTGCCGCAAGTACACGATTGCCATCTTTCTTTATGAGTACCTTACCAAGCAAGTCCTTTGCCACAACCAGAACTGGGCGAATAAAGAATTTTCGAGTTAAAACTAGATTTTGGGTTGTATCAATCATAGTACAAAGGTAATAAAAAAGTATGCAGGTAATAGAGATAAACTAAGCACTTAACTTTGCTTTTAGCTCTGAAATTTTAGAGTCAAAGTAAGTTTCTTTTTCAGGATTTTTAATTTTCAATTTTTTATAAACAGCAATTGCTTCTTTAAACTCGCCCTGAGTTATATAAATTTTTGCAAGTGTTTCAGAAACTATAAAATCATTATTAGTAAAATCTTTTGGTTTTGATTGCTCAATTTTCTTTTTTGCTTCTTTAACAGTTTGAGTAGCACCGTCAATTTCTGCGGTGAGTTTATTTAATGTTTCCTCAATGCTTTCGGCTGGTTTTTCTGTTCCTGCTTTATTTGCGGGAGTTGGAGTGAAATTTGAAAACTTTTCATTGGCAGAATCTGCCCAGCGGGAAACATTAAAAAGCTGTCTTTGTTTTTTTATTGCATCAATCTCACGAAGGTAGTAATCAAACGTTTTTGGGGAATGAATTAATTCACTTCCCTTTTTTACAAATTTTAAAGCCTGGCCGTAGTTTCCTTTTATTGTGTGAGCTTTGCTTAGTAGAAAATATGCAACTGAAAAATCGGGATGATTATGTAATCCATCCATTAATATTTTTATGGCTTCATCAATATTATTTTTTTCGATTTCGTTTTCAGCAACACGAGCAAACAAAGGAGATTTGTTATTGTACTCGTATATTAAACTTACCTTCTGATTGAAAGCATCGAATGAATTACTGCTCATTAAATTTTCTTTGCTGCGTAAGCATGTTTAATTGATGTATAAGCTATAAATGAAAAGCCTAATGTAAATAAAACTTGAAATGGAATTGAAGCTAATTCCATAAAATAGATTGAAGATAAAACTCCAATAAAACAATAAACTGCAAGCACAGCTTCAACAAAAACAGAAAGGCCAAGTTTTTTATTTAAATATTTATTTCCAATAAATGTATCCTTATCGCTTTCCTGTTTAAACTTTGGTGTACGGACAAATTCACTTTTCCTATTCATCAATCCTTCGAACACGGCCCGGGAATTGTTAACGGCAAGTCCCATACTGCCTGCCATAAACAGTGGGAAAAGCACAATCCGTTTCCGCCAATCCGTGCGAATATCTTTCTGCGAATACATATAAAACAAAAATGAACTTACAAATGCTAAAACGAATAAAGACATCATAGCAAAGTAAATTTCGTGCGCTCCGCTGTTCTTAATAAAAATTAGCGGAACATTTAGAATGGCAGCAAGCAGAATAAATGGAAAAACTAAATTGTTAGTTAAATGAAATGTTGATTGTAGCTTAACTCTCAAAGGAACTTTTGATTTCCAAACTAAAGGAAGAATTTTTTTTGCAGTTTCCACAGCTCCTTTTGTCCAGCGAAATTGCTGAGCTTTTAAAGCATTAATTTCAGACGGTAACTCTGCAGGGGAGGTAAAATCTTTTAGGAAAACAAATCTCCAGCCAATAAGCTGTGCTCGATAACTTAAATCTAAATCTTCTGTTAATGTATCAGCATGCCAGTTGCCTGCATCCTCTATACATTTTTTTCTCCACACACCGCCAGTCCCATTAAAATTGATAAAGAATCCGGATTTGTTACGAACGGTTTGTTCAATAACAAAATGTCCATCAAGAGCTAGTGCCTGTGCTTTTGTAATGATTGAATAATCTCCATTGAGATGTTCCCATCTGGATTGAACCATTCCGACTTTATCATCTGTAAAATATGAAAGTGTTTTCTTTAGAAACTCTTTCTGGGGAATAAAATCAGCATCAAATATGGCAATGAATTCTCCTTTTGCAATTTTCATTCCTTCTTTAAGCGCACCTGCCTTATATCCTTCTCGTGATCCTCTTCGGACATGTGAAATATCAAATCCTAATTTTTGTTTTGCTTCTACAGCTTTTGCAACTATAGAAGTTGTTTCATCCGTTGAATCATCAAGCACCTGAATTTCCATTTTATCTTTTGGATAATCAATCTCACAAACGGAATCAATTAATCTTTCTATAACATACATTTCATTATAAAGTGGAAGTTGAATGGTAACATGTTTGTCAGGAACAAAATCTTTATCGGGCACAGGGTTTTTATGTCCATACTTCCTATGGTAATACATCATCACAAAACCATGTAAACCAAATAAAAACAGGATTGAGAGCGAAACAAAATATCCTATTAAAACTACTTGTTCCATTAAAACTAACTCACCTTTCTTTTTACCAACCTGATACGGTATCTAACAAAATATCTTCACTTATAAGTTCTATAGCTGCATCTATTGCAGTTTGCCTTCCTGTTATTGGATCACCGGCAGGATAATCGCTATAGTTTGAAAATGTTTTTTCAAAAATCGATGTGCGCTTTACTAAATCGCGATAAATAACTTTTACTCCAATTGTAACTCTTCTTGATGCAATATTTTCACCTGCTGATACAATTGCGGGAGCATCAGAAAGTGAAACGATAGAACATTCTAAAACTGCATTTGCAGAAGTACGTTCAGAAACCTGCAATGTGTTATCATCAATAAATTTTTGAATTAATTTCTGAGTTAAACTCTCTCTTAAACCTGGTTCACCAGAACCACTTCTATCATCTGCAATTGGAATTGCAATTGTCTTTAAATGTTCGGGAACAGAGGCTCCGGTAAAAGAATAAGCACAGCACGAAGTAAAATTAATTGCTATTAAAACTACAAACAATAGATTCAAAACCGTAATCAAGAGAAGACTGTTTTTTTTATGAATCGATAATATCATATTCTTTTAATTTTCTGTATAAAGTTCTTTCACTGATGTTTAGCAATTTAGCGGCTTTTCTTTTACTTCCTTTCGTTTTATCCAAAGCCTTTACAATTGCATCTTTTTCAAGATCTCTAATGGATAAAACATCATTATCTTTTTCACTTCTGTTAAAATCATCAACATTAAAGCGATGAACAATTAAATCTTTTAATTCCATAATATCTTTTTTGATCTCAAACAGAGCCCGGTACATTAATTCTCTATCAGCATCTTCAGGAGATTTTCTTAAAAATACAGGTAAATTTCTTTGTTCGTCATATTCTACATAATCTGAACTCAGTTCTGCAAACATTTCTTCGGTAAGAGTTTTTCCTCTATTTAAGGCAACAGCTGTTTCAACTGTATTTTTTAATTCTCGTATGTTACCAGGCCAGGCATAATTTTTTAAGATCTCCATTGCGGCAGAAGTTATTTCGGGAACAGTTAATTTATTGTTCTCACAATAACCTTTAATAAAATGTTTAGCAAGCTCCTCAATATCTGGTTTTCTTTTTCTCAACGGAGGAATGTTTAATGAAACTGCTTTTAATCTAAAAAATAAATCTTCTCTGAATCTTCTTGCATCAACTTCTTTTTGCAGATCTTTATTGGTGGCTGCAATAATTCTTACATCTACCCTTACAACAGTTTCAGCGCCAAGTTTCATAAACTCTTTATTCTCAAGCACCCGTAATAATTTTACCTGTGTTGTAAGCGGAAGCTCGCCAATCTCATCTAAAAATAATGTACTATTATCTGCAATCTCAAAATATCCTTTGCGGGATTCCACAGCACCTGTAAACGAACCTTTTTTATGTCCGAACAATTCGCTTTCAATTATTCCTTCTGGAATCGCACCACAGTTTACAGAAACCATCGGTTTGCCTGAGCGATTGCTAAATGCATGTATGGCTTTTGCAAAAATCTCTTTGCCAACCCCGCTCTCACCAAATATTAAAATCGAAATATCGGATTGTGCAACCTGCATAATTATATCAACCAGATCGTTGATCTCTTTGGTTTTACCGATTATTCCATTTCTAATTTTAAATTCGTCTCTAGTCATTTAATCGTTTTAAGTTTATCTGCCATTTTGTAAAAATTATATGACAAATATAGCACAAAGTGCGATTTTATTAAAGACAGCTTGAAGAGTATTGATTTATCTCAAGCCCATCAAAAGTCAAAATTATGCGAGATTTAAGCTCATCCGGCAGAGATTGATGAAAATTTTTCAGTGCCTTTTCAAAATCATCATCAATATGAGTTAAGATTAACTTTGAAGGCTCAAATTTGTACAGAATGTTAAGTAGGTTCTCAAGTTTGATATGAGTTGTTTCAGTTATAAACCAATCAACTTTTTGATCAAATAAATATGAGTCTTTTTCAGTTCCAATATCACCAGAATATAGGACTGTGTTTTTATCATCCTTAAAAAGGAAAGAGAGAGATGCAAAACCTAGTCTATTTTGCTCATCATATCTTCTGTACTTTTCTAAATGCGAATTTAGTTTGGAGATAAAATAAAGATCCTCACTTACTTTAATTTCATTATCTTCATCAAAAGAAATTATTTTCAATTCAAAAGTCATTCGCTCTTTAAATAAATACGAGTGAAATATAAAGTCTTCTAAAAAAGGTTTTTCAGACGAATGAACAAAAATTGTAAGTTCATTTTTACGACCGCCTAATTTCATTTGAGTCAGCAAAGATGGAAGACCAGAAAAATGATCCGCATGGAAGTGAGAAATTAAAATTGAATTGAATGAATCGAAATCAATATCTTGTTTAAGAATTGCCTTCGAAATTCCATCACCACAATCAACTAACAAACTATTGGTTGATGATGAAATAAGAAAGGATGAATGATAACGATTGAGAGAAGTTTTTCCGGAACCTGTTCCTAAAAATTTAATCTTCATTGTTTTATTTCAACTACTCGGCCTGCAATTCTAAATCTCGTATTTGCAATTGGAAGAAAATCTTCCGCTTCCCTGCGTGTTTCAAACTTACCAATGTACACTACTTTAAATACTGTACCAGCAACATTTTTATCCTGAATAAATGAAATCATTCCTGCATTTTCAATTTCTTTCTTTAATACTGTTGCATTATCGCTGTTTGTAAAAGCTCCGGCTTGAACCGAGTAAAGAAATTCTTTTTCAACATTATCACTATCAATAGATGTTTGATCTGGTCGCTGAGTTGTTTCTTCAACATCATTCTTAACAACATTTACAGCTGCCATTTTTATATATGGTGATTCAGGGTAATCTTTTTTTAACATATTAAGATTTTTATCCGCAGTATTGTAAAGACCTAAAGCAAAGTAATAAGAGTATAGTCGATAAATTGCAGCATCAGCATAGGCACTTTGGGGATACTTTTCAACCAATGTTTGATAAAGTACAACTGCATCTTGTCCATTTTCTGTAAGAACACCCTCCAGGAAAATAAGATTGGAACTTTTGGGATAATCAGTTTTTAAATCGAGCAGTTTGCTTTTTACCTCTTCTATTTTGCCTTGCTCTATCATTTTCAGATACGGAACTATATCAACTTCCTGAGCCTTAATCTGTGAGGTTGATAAAAAAGAAATGACAAAAAGAGATATCAAAAAGAGTTTTTTCATAAATCTGTAACAAACTAAAATATTTTTAATACAAATTAGTTTGTTTATGCAGTAAGAGCAATACCTTCTTTTTCAAGTTGGATGTGTGAAAGGTAATCTCCAAATAATGTTCCTGATGTTGCTTTATTAATTTTAACTCTTATGTAATCACTGATTTTTATTTTATCATTTATAGGAACAATTACAGTTTTATTTGTATCAGTTCTTCCAGAAATAAAATTATTTGATTTTTTACTGAAGCCTTCAACAAGAATGATTTCATCTTTACCTATCATATCCTGATTTTTTTCTAAGGATATCTGATGCTGAATATCAATAATCTCTTGCAGTCTTTTTGATTTAACATCTTCGGGAACATCATCTTCCATTCTAAACGCTTTTGTTCCTTCACGAGGAGAATACTTAAACATATAAGCGCCGTCGTATCTAACTTGTTTTAAAATCTCTAAAGTTGCTAAATGATCTTCCCAGGTTTCTGTAGGAAATCCTGAAATAATATCGGTAGAAAAACTTACTCCAGGTATTATTTTTTTTGCCTTATCTATCAAGTTGAGATAATGCTCAACGGTATAAGTTCGATTCATAAGTTCTAGAATTCTGTTTGATCCTGATTGAACAGGAAGATGAATGTAGTTGCAAAGATTTGAATGTTCTGCAATTGTATAAATTAGTTTATCAGAAATATCCTGCGGATGTGATGTACTAAACCTTATTCTCATATTCTTATCAACTTTTGCAGCAGCTGAAAGTAAATCGGCAAAATCCGCACCAGTGGTAGACTCTTCATCGAGATAAGAGTTAACATTCTGACCAAGTAATGTTACATCTTTAAATCCACGGAGTGATAGGTTTTCTAATTCCGAAATAATTGATATTAATGATCGGCTTCTTTCTCTTCCACGAGTAAAAGGAACAACACAGAAAGTACAAAATTTATCACAACCTCGCATAACGGAAATCCATGCAGAAAGTCCATCTTCACGATGAGGTTCGATATCATCATATGTTTCCGTCCTTGAAAGTTTAACGCCAATCCCTTTATCACCATTAAGTGCAATATCAATATATTCTGGTAGTCTTCTATATTCATCCGGGCCAACAACTAAATCAACAGCTTTCTTATCTTCCACTAGATCTTTGCGTAATCGTTCAGCCATACAACCAAGAATACCAAGAACCAGTTCAGGCTTATTTACTTTAAGTGTTTTTAGATTGCCAATTCGACCGTAGATTCTTTGTTCAGCATTTTCTCGAATACTGCATGTATTGAGTAAAACTACATCAGCCTCTTCAGGTTTATCAGTAACATCATAACCTTGCTTTTTTAAAATACCAAGAACAATCTCGGTATCAGCAAGATTCATTTGGCATCCATATGTTTCAATATAAACATTGTTCTTTTGCATATAATAAAAATAATTTAATGTAAAAAAGAGGATTAGTTGATTTTTGTAAGTACATAAAGAGTAAAGTTCAAAACAGAAAATGCAAAGATTAAAAAATAATTTAAGAAATTTCTTTTATTTCTTTCTCTCTGAACATGTAGATCATTGTTATCATATAAAGCAGGCTTTATATCAGTATTAACAAATCCGAACATCTAATCCCACATGAATATTAAGTAAGTTTTGAATTAAAAATAAGGATAAGTTTGGATAAAAAATAGGCTGATATTTCAAATGAGTATCCAATTTATCTGTGAACAAAGACGTAACAGTTCAAAAAATCAAATAAGTCTTGAGCCAGAGTAAATCTTATTGAAAAATCTTCTAACAATCTGATGGTTAATTTAGATTTGCTCGAAGTATAAAATTTTATTACACAGGCGTTATTTACTTTATTTAATTAAACTATAATTATTTGTCCAAGCAACTATTTCTCAACCTATGGGTTAAGTGAATCTTTTAATCACTTATATTTTAACAAGTTAAATAGAATTAATTAGTTGCATCATTTCCAATTTTTGTTTATTTATCGTAAGAATTTTAGGCACTTTATTTGTGAATGAACAAAATCTGATTTCTGAAAAATTATAGGATATATTTAATGAACAAAATCTACATTTTCTATTTAAGCTTTATTTTGGCAATTCTTATCTCAACTTTGGCACTAAGCCAAACCACTGTTTTTCAAGATAATTTTGATTCTTACACAGCGGGACAACAAATATCTTGTCAGAGCGCCAGTGTTTGGAAAACCTGGAGCGGTATTCCCTGCAACCTTAAAGAAGACGCATTAATTTCAAATGATTATTCATTTAGTGGTGCCAATTCAGTTGTAATTAAAGATAGTAACGACATTGTGCGAGAAATAGGAACACCAATTACATCTGGCATTGCTGAAATAAATTTTCGCGTTTTTATTCCAACCGGAAAAGCTGGATACTTTAATACATTAGCTAATTTTAATCCACCTACTTATGCTTGGGCAATGCAAGTGTTTCTAAATTCTACTGGGTCAGGATCTTTAGATGCTGGCGCTGCAAGTGCAGCAACCTTCAGTTATCCACAAAACCAGTGGTTTCCTGTTAAGGTTGAAGCTGATTTAACAGCAGATTCAGGAAGATTTTGGATTAACGGAACAATGATACACAAATGGCAATGGTCAAAAGGAACATTCGGAACTTCAAATGACAAAAGATTAGATGGAAATGATTTTTTTGGTTCTACTACAAATGATGAAATGTATATTGATGATTATAATATCGTTTACATACCTTATACATCTATAGTATCTAGCACCCCAACTGGTGGTAATTGGAATTCAAATAATACTTGGGTCGGTAATAATATTCCTAATCAGAATACAGTTGTAGAAATTGTCAGTGGAGCAACAGTGACTCTAACGGCTGATCGAAATAGAAATGCCATAACAATTGTAAAGGGGACATTAAATTGTAGTCAATATAATATTACTGGAAATGGTGATTTTGTTCTCACTTCTGATGCGACATTGCAGATTGGCTCTATATCAGGAATAAGTTTAACCGGGACGTCCGGAAATATTAGAAGTACTGGAGTTCGTTACTTCAACCAATTTGCCAACTATGTGTATAACGGAAGTGCTGCACAAATTACAGGAACTGGTTTGCCTTTTTTAGTAAAAAATCTAACTGTTAATAATGTTAATGGGGTTACATTAAATGCTAATACTTTAGTAAGTGGCACACTTAATTTATTAAATGGAAACTTATTAACAGGACCTAATACACTTTCACTTGGTACAAGTATCAGTAATCTTGGAACATTAACTAATTCAGCTGGAAAGATTTTAGGAAATTTTAATAGATGGATTTCAAATTCTTCAAATATTTTATTTCCCGTTGGAACGTCTGCAACCAAATACACACCCGTAGAGTTAAGAAATGTAGTTGGAAGCGGAACTTTTATTGTAAATGCAATACCTGGTATGCACCCTAATGCACCGGGCTCTAATTTACTACAAATGTATTGGAAATTAACAAACGGTGGATTAACCTCAGCTGATTTAACATTTCATTATCTAGATGCTGATGTGGTTGGCGACGAAAACCAGTATGAACTAGGTAGGTATAATGGTATTTCCTGGGATATTATCAGTCCGATATCCTTAAATACAACAAATAACACAGCGAGTATAGCCGGTATTAATTCATTTTCAGATTGGACTCTAGGAGAAGATGGAGCACTTCCTGTCGAACTCAAATCCTTCACGGCAACAACAATTGCCTCCAAAGTTAGGTTAAACTGGAACACGGCAACTGAAATTAACAACTATGGTTTTGAAATAGAACGAGCTAAGACTTTAACTTCTTCTCTTCTGGTATGGGAAAAAATTGGTTTTGTAAATGGTAGTGGTAATTCAAACTCACCTAAGAGTTATACTTTTATTGATGATAATGTTTCTTCGGAAAAATATTCTTACAGATTAAAGCAAATTGATAATGATGGGCAGTTTGAATATTCATCTCCTGTGCAAATTGATTTAAGTAGTCTATCCACGTTCTCGTTGCATCAGAATTATCCAAATCCATTCAATCCTTCCACTACTATTCAGTTTTCGCTGCCAGCAGCATTAAATGTTAAAATAATAATATTTAATCTATTAGGACAAGAAATTCGGACTTTGGTCAATGAGACTAAAGAAGCTGGAATTCATGAAATAATCTTTGATGCACAAAACTTAAATAGTGGTGTTTATATATATAAAATTGAAGCAGGCTCTTATATTCAAACAAGAAAAATGACTTTGATTAAATAGCAAACCTATTACAATATTTTTTTCTTGTTTAATTAAAGGCTCTATCTTTGAGCCTTTTTCATTTTATAACAAAAATCTTTGGATTTAGTAAGAAAGTAGAAATACCGATGTAATTAGAAAGATAATATCAGAAAATGAGATAAAGCTATATAATAGCTGATATAGATTATTATGGTATTTTTTTTTTCAAATATTCCTTTTGCTATAAATTACTTTAAGTTTTTTTCGATAATGAATAAAAAAGTATAGAGTATATTTTAAATAATTTTACTCTCAAGGATATTTATAAAAAAGCAAGAGGCTTTTATGAAAACATATTTTTACATTTTATTTGTTACCCTTTTTTTAAAAAACCTTAGTTTTTCTCAAGAGCTTTGGATAAATGAATTTAGCTATAACAGTTTAAACGATGTTGATGAATTTGTTGAAATAGTGGCACCGATTGGAACTGATATGAGCCAATATGGACTAGTATTTTTTCATCATAATGGTTCGTATACTGCAAATTCTTACAACCAACTTAGCGGTGGCATAACTTCATCCAACTCTGATAATGGAAAAGGGTTTTTTATTGTTATGACTTGTAATAGTTCACTTCTTGAACTTTATACGCCCATTCCAAGTGGAATTACGACCCAAATGGTGGAAAGTGAAATGGGTTTAACTAATGAGCTTGGAGGTGTTTTGTTAATTAACCATTTAACTGGTAAGATACTACATGGTATCTGTTATGAACTACCCATATCAAGTAATCCTCCAGAAAGTATAGAAAATAAAATGGATCTAAATAGTTTTCAATGGAACCAGGAGGATTTTTATTTAGGAGTTGGGGGCATTGATATTGTCCGCTTACCTTATGTTGATGGCTATGAATCAGTTCCAAATGGTAGCATTTCTATGATCGGTACCGGATTCTCACACATTTGGACAACTACAAATGGGGATTCGCCAAATATTAGTACACCAGGAGCTTTGAATTACAGCCAGGGGGCCTTACCTGTAGAGCTTTCTTCATTTTCAGCGTCTATTTACAGAAATAGCGTAAAATTAAATTGGAGAACTGAAACTGAGGTTAATAACTATGGTTTTGATGTAGAACGTAAAACTAATATTTCAAATTGGGAGAATATCAGTTTTGTTAATGGTAATGGTAATTCAAACTCTCCAAAAGATTACTCATATACCGACGAAAGTGTGAATAATGGAAAATACTTTTATAGACTAAAACAGATAGACAATGATGGAGCATTTTCATATTCTAAGTTAGTTGAAGCAGACTTCAACAGTAAAATGGAATTCTCATTAACACAAAACTTTCCTAATCCATTCAATCCAACTACAACATTTAATGTTACTCTCCCATTATCCGGGAATGTTAAGATAACGATTTACAATTTGCTTGGACAGGAAGTCAAAACATTAGCTAATGAATTTAAGGATTCCGGAGTATATACATTTAATTTTGATGCAAAAGATCTAAATAGCGGAATTTATTTATACAAACTTGATGCAAATGGTTACTCTCAAACCAGAAAAATGACACTTATTAAATAACACTTAACAATTTCCACATCTATTAAAGGCCCCAATATAAGTTGGGGCTCTTTTTTATCAAATTATCCATTTAACAAAACAATTATTTGAACTTCCGCTGATAATCTAATTTCTTTCTATAAAACATTAAATAATAAATTTAGAATTAACAAATCATTAAAATTCTTCATTTGCTTCACATTGAATAAATGTTTTACTAATTTTCTATTAAAGATTTCACAATAATCAATTATAATTAAAGAGGAACGCAATGAAGAAACAATTTCTACTTTTTACTTTGGTTTTCTTGTTCACAGTCGGAAACATTCTTGCTCAACCGGTAGTTACTGAGGAATTTGAATACACTGTTGGAAACCTTTTAACAGCTGAGGGTTATACTGCTCATAGCGGAGCTGGCACAAATGCCGTAACTGTAGTAACAGGAAATCTAACTTATCCAATATATCCTGCCGCAGGCTTGGGAGATATGATTCAACTGGTTAATACAGGGGAAGATGTTAGCAAAAATTTACCCGCAGATATCACAACAGGAACTACTTATGCTTCAATGCTTGTAAGAATTGATTCAGCTAGAACTCTCGGAGATTATTTCTTTCATCTCGGCCCAAACCCAATAAGTACCACATTTAGAGCAAGACTATTTGTAAAATTAGCAGTTAATGGGAATTTGGCATTTGGATTATCAAAAGGTTCTACTAATGCAAGTAATCCTCCTGTTTATGGTGATTCAATCTACACAACTGGAACAACTTATTTAATTGTTGTTGCATATCAAATTGACCCAACTACTACTTCCGATGATATCGTAAAACTTTGGGTTAATCCAAGTTTAGGAGGAACAGAACCACCTGCTCTTTTAACATTAACTGATGCTACACAGACTGACATCAGCGTTGGATCATATGCATTCCGTCAGGGTAGTGCCGCTTCTGGACCTTATCTAAAACTTGATGGATTGATTATTGGTACAAGCTGGGATTATGTGGTACCTGTAGAACTTACTTCATTCGCTGCAGTTGTTAATGAAAATAAAGTAACACTGAATTGGACAACAGCATCAGAAACTAATAACTCCGGGTTTGAAGTTGAAAGAAAATCAGCATCATCATACTGGCAAAAAATTGGATTTGTTAACGGTAATGGATCTACTACAGAATTAAAAAGATATTCATTTATAGATCAAAACCTGAACGAAGGCAAATACAATTACAGATTAAAACAGGTTGATTACAACGGAACTTTTGAATACTCAAATTCTATTGAGGTTGAAGTTCTAAATCCTAACAAATTTGAATTAAATCAAAATTATCCAAATCCATTTAATCCAAACACATCAATTAAATTTAGTCTTCCTTCTGCAGGAAATGTAAAGTTATCAGTTTATAACTTACTTGGTCAGGAAGTTCAGACTTTAATTAATGGATTTAAAGAAGCTGGAATTCATACAGTTAATTTTGAAGCTAAAAATCTTAACAGTGGTATTTATCTATATAAGCTTGAGGCTAATGGTTTGACTTCTGTTAAGAAAATGACCTTACTTAAATAATTAAAATTTCGTTTTGTTAATATAAGCCCCGGATTTATTCGGGGCTTTTTTATTTTTGAACTAATAATGTTTTTATTTGTTTTGTATTAAAGGATCATCAATGAGCAAAAGAATTGTTGTAACCGGAGCTACCGGGTTGATTGGAAGAAAGCTTGTAAGGGCTTTAATTCAAAGAGGAGATAGCGTAATTGTATTTAGCAGAGATGCAGAAAAAGCTAAGTCCTTTTTTCCGAAAGCTATGGAATCTGTTGAATGGAATTATCGGCATCCTGAACAATGGAGATATAAAATAGAAAATTCTGATGCTGTAGTTCACCTGGCAGGTGTAAATCTTTTTGCAAAACGATGGAATGATGAATTTAAGAGAATAGTTTTAGAATCAAGAGAAGTGAGTACAAAAAATTTAGTTGAAGCAATTAAATCCTGCACTAATAAACCTGAAGTCTTTGTATCTGCATCCGGAATTGGATATTATGGAGATTGTGGGGAAACAGTGCTTAATGAAAACTCTGCAAAGGGAAATGATTTTTTAGCCAATGTTTGCGAAGTATGGGAAAATGAATCAGTAAATGTTGAAGAATCAGGTGTTAGAAGTGTTCAAATAAGAACTGGGTTAGTTTTAAGTACGGAAGATGGAGCTTTAAAACAAATGCTGCCTCCATTCAGGTTTTTTATCGGCGGTTATTTAGGAAATGGAAAACAATGGGCATCCTGGTTGCATATCGATGACATCGTTGAGATTTATTTACATGCTATCGATAACTCAAATTTAACAGGATCATTCAATGCATCCTCACCAAATCCAATTAGAATGAAAGAATTTGCTCAGACATTAGCAAGAGTTTTACAACGTCCTTCCCTATTTCCAGTTCCTAAATTCATTTTGAGATTAGTTGTTGGAGAAGCATCTGAAGTAGTATTAGCTAGTCAAAGAATTGATGTGAAAAAACTTGTTGAGAGTGGATATAAATTTAAGTTTGAAATTCTTGAAGATGCTTTAAGGGATTTATTAAACTAAAAAGGACTCGATATTTTCGAGTCCTTTTAATTACATTAAGAGATTTTTAATACCTGTAATAATCGGGTTTAAATGGTCCTTCAACCGTAACACCAATGTACTCAGCTTGCTGTGGAGTTAATACATCTAATACAACTCCAATCTTTTTTAGATGCAGTGTGGCCACTTTTTCATCTAAATGTTTTGGAAGGGTGTAAACTTTATTTTCATATCGCTCAGGATTATTCCAAAGTTCCAACTGCGCAAGTGTTTGATTAGTAAATGAGTTTGACATTACAAATGACGGATGACCTGTTGCACATCCAAGATTAACTAATCTACCTTCTGCAAGAACTAATATTTCTTTACTTTCAATTGTGTATTTATCAACTTGTGGTTTAATGGTATTCTTTGTGTGTCCATAATTTTTATTTAACCAAGCCATATCAATTTCAGTATCAAAATGTCCTATATTACAAACAACTGCTTTGTCTTTCATTAATTTGAAATGATTTTCATTTACAACATTCATATTTCCAGTAGCCGTAACCACTATATCAGCTTCTTTTACAGCATCAACCATCTTCTTAACTTCATAACCTTCCATAGCAGCTTGTAAAGCACAGATAGGATCAATCTCTGTCACAATCACTCTTACGTTTGCATTTTTCAATGATTCTGCAGATCCCTTACCTACATCACCAAATCCGGCTACTACTGCAACTTTTCCTGCAAGCATTAAATCTGTTGCTCTGCGTATTGCATCAACTAAAGATTCGCGGCAACCATATTTGTTATCAAATTTAGATTTGGTAACTGAATCATTTACATTGATAGCAGGTATCGGAAGTGTTCCCTTTTGCATTCTTTCGTACAAACGATGGACACCGGTTGTAGTTTCTTCAGATAGACCTTTTATTCCGGCGGCCAATTCAGGATAAACATCAAATACCATATTTGTAAGATCTCCACCGTCATCAAGAATCATATTTAATGGTCTTGATTCGTCACCGAAGAATAATGTTTGTTCTATACACCAGTTAAATTCTTGTTCATTCATTCCCTTCCAGGCAAAAACAGGTACGCCTGCAGCAGCAATTGCAGCAGCAGCATGATCTTGCGTTGAAAAGATGTTACAAGATGACCATTTAACTTCTGCACCAAGATCAATAAGAGTCTCAATCAATACTGCAGTCTGAATTGTCATATGTAAACAGCCCGCTATACGAGCACCTTTTAATGGATTTTTACCTTTATACTCTTCTCGCAGAGCCATTAAACCCGGCATTTCAGCTTCAGCAAGTTCAATTTCTTTTCTTCCCCACTCAGAAAGTGAAATATCTTTGACTTTATACTTTAATGAGAAATCAATTTTTTTATCTAACACATCACTCATTTGTTTACCTTTACTTTTTTTTTTATAATTTCTTCTAATTGATCAACAGTTACTCAACAATAAATAATCCATAAAAAGTTCATAATATGAAACTATTTTTTCGCATATTTTTTAAATACCGGAACAAGATCCAAATGCTCCCAAGAAAAGTCCTTATCAGTTCTTCCAAAATGACCATAAGCAGAAGTCTTCTGATAGATTGGTCTTCTTAATTTTAATCTTGAAATAATTCCTTTTGGTGTAAGATCAACTTCTTTCTGGATCATTTTAGAAATTTTGGAGTCTGGAATTACTCCTGTCCCTTTTGTATCAACAAATACAGAAATCGGCTGTGCCACTCCTATAGCATAAGAAACTTGTACTAAACATTCTTTAGCAAGTTTTGCTGCAACAACATTTTTTGCAATATGTCTTGCCGCATAAGTTGCTGAGCGATCAACCTTAGAGGGGTCTTTACCAGAAAACGCCCCACCGCCATGAGGAGCCCAGCCACCGTAAGTATCAACAATTATTTTTCTTCCTGTAAGACCGCTATCACCATGAGGACCACCAATTTCAAATCTCCCGGTTGGATTTACAAAATATTTTGTATTCTTATCTAAATATTTTGCTGGAATAACTTTTTTAATAACATGTTGAATTACATCGGTCTTAATTCTACTTTGCTTAGCATCTCCATCATGCTGGGTAGAGATAACAACAGCATCAACTCTTAAAGGTTTACCATTATCATCATATTCAATTGTTACTTGAGATTTAGCATCGGGTCTTAAATAAGGCATTAATTTTGGATTTTTCTTTCTAATATCAGCAAGCTTTTGCATAAGCTTATGTGCATACATAATTGGCATTGGCATAAGCTCAGGTGTTTGATCACATGCGTAACCGAACATAATTCCCTGATCACCTGCTCCACCGGTATCAACGCCCATTGCTATATCAGGAGATTGAGAATGGATTGCATTTAATACTGAACAAGATTCCGAATCAAATTTATAATCAGCTTTTGTGTATCCTATTTTCTTAACAGTTTTTCTTACAATATCCGGAACATCGATATATGTTTTTGTTGTTATTTCACCACCAACTAATACTAGCCCTGTAGTAACAAAAGTTTCGCAAGCTACTCTTGCGTTAGGATCGTTTGTATAAATTGCATCAAGTATTCCATCGGATATCGCATCGCTTACTTTATCCGGATGACCTTCAGAAACTGATTCTGATGTGAAGAAAAATGACATGTTATATTATTCCTTTGAATGATTTTTAATATGCTTATATGGTTTTTGAGTGCCAAATTTAACTAATCCGCTCATGAGATACAAAATAACTTTTGCAGGATTTAACTATCTTTTAAACACTGTTTAACTAAATCTTGAGATTTAAATGAAGAATAGAATCACAGTATTATTAAATATAGATTATCCAATCATTCAAGCAGGAATGGTTTGGGTTTCTGGTTGGAAGTTGGCTTCAGCCATTTCTAATTGCGGTGGTTTAGGTTTGATTGGAGCTGGCTCGATGAAACCTGAATTACTTAAAGAGCATTTGCAGAAATGTAAAGCTGCAACAATTAAACCATTTGGTGTTAATGTTCCGTTACTTCGAAAAGATGCTAACGATCTCATTAAAATTTGTATCGATGAAGGCATTAAAATCTTTTTCACTTCTGCTGGAAATCCAAAAACGTTTACATCATTGCTTAAAGAAAATGGATGCACAGTTGTTCACGTTGTTGCTAATATTAAATATGGATTAAAAGCTCAGGAAGCAGGATGTGATGCAGTTGTTGGTGAAGGTGTTGAAGCTGGCGGCCATAATGGTGCAGATCAGTTAACTACATTTTGTTTAATTCCGCAGCTAGTTGATAAACTAAATATACCTGTAATTGCAGCTGGAGGAATTGTTGACGGAAGAGGAATTTTAGCAGCTCTTTCACTTGGTGCAGAAGGAGTACAAATCGGAACTCGTTTTGCAGCAACAGTTGAATCCTCCGCACACGAAAAATATAAACAAGAAATTATTAATTCCAATGATCAGGATACTGTCTTAGCTTTTAAGAAAATTGGCTTAGTTAGAATGATAAAAAATGATTTTGCATTTCGTGCTATAAAAGCTGAAAATGAAGGCTGGAATGAGTCTGAGTTACGGGAGTTATTATCGACTAAACGTGAGCGAGCAGGAATTTTTGAAGGTGATTTAATTGAAGGTGAGCTTGAAGCCGGGCAAGGCGTTGGATTAATTGATGATATACCAACAGTTAAAGATTTGTTTAAAAGATTATTGCAGGAGTTTAACATTGCAAATGAAAATATTAAAACAATATCTCGCGGATGACACATATTTAGCGAGTTTACGATAATTAAATACGAGTTCCACTAAGATTAACAATTACTTCTTCTATACTCTTCGTATTAAAAAAAAACGAATGGATTTTTCTTAATACAGCTTCAACTACTGCATCTGGACAGCTTGCACCACTTGTAAGTAAAATATTAACAACTTCTTTTTTAGGTAAATAAGTTTCAGTTTCTATTTCTTTATGATGATGAATATTAAAATGTTTAATTGTCTTTTCGCTTAAAATTTTCTCTTCAGAAGAAATAAAATAGGTTGGAAGCTTTTCTTCACATAATTCAACAATGTGCGATGTATTTGAACTGTTATAACCTCCAACAACAATGGCAAAGTCAGCTTTTTCTTTTAACAAACCGTAAGTAGCTTCCTGATTATCATTTGTAGCGTAACAGAGTGTATCGCGTGTATCTGCAAAATGATCCTTCAAATTTTCAACACCATATTTTTTAATCATCGTTTCTTTTAACAAATCAGCAATCGATTGAGTTTCTGTTGCAAGCATTGTGGTTTGATTAACTACTCCAACTTTCCGTAAATCATTTTCAACATTAAAACCATCTGAATACTTCCCAGCAAATAATTCATAAAATTCTTTAACATATCTTTTATCCAAAATGAAGTCTATTAATAATTTAGTTTCCTCAATATCTCTCACAATTAAAGAGGTTGCATTTGTTCTACTATGAGAGAAAGTTGCACGTGTTTCTTCATGATATGATTTACCATGAATTATAACTGTATAATTATCGTTTCCAAGTTGTTCACTACGATTCCAAACCTTTTCAACAAATGGACAGGTTGTATTATATCGATATGGATTTATACCAATCTCATTGAGAATTTTTTCTATTTCAAGTGTTGTTCCGAATGCAGGTATAATAACAATATCATCTTTACTCAGCTCAGTCCATTCAATTAGTTGTTTACCTGATGTATCCATCATAAATTTAACGCCTAGTCTTTCCAAATCACTATTCACTCCGGGATTGTGAATCATCTCACTCAGTAAATAAATTCTTTTCCCGGGATTTTCCTCTACGGTTTTGTAAGCAATTTCAATTGCATTCTCTACTCCATAGCAAAATCCAAAATGCCGAGCTAAATGAAACCTTACTGGCCCAAAATCGAGAAGAGTTGGAGTATAATCTTTCTTTCTCGGATCAAGATCTCTTCGTGCATTTTTAATTCTTGCTATAAAAGTACTTTTATAAACATTAGGGATATCAAACTTTTTCATTTATCATTTTTATTTATTGTGACAATAAAACAATTTAATTTTCAACTTAGTTCGAATAGCTGTTAAATATTAAGTGCATCATTCGCTGAAACTTCATAATCCATAATAAATTTTTCTTTATTTGGTTTATTATAAAAGAAAAGAACTATGATGATTATAAAAAGTGCTGTAAAAAAATGATTTGCAGTAATTATCATTACAGATATATTAAAAATATTTGCACCTTCTAATAGAGCAAGTTTTATTAAATTGGTAGTGCGATAAGACACTAATTTTTGATCTAATGATGAACTCTTATCAAACTCATTAACGAGTTTTATATAAATGAATTTTGAAGCAATAATGATCGATAGGACTACTATGGGGGTGATAAACATAAAAATAGTATTCAATCCTCCAAATCCGTCGATATTAGCAGATTGGATCATATACAGTCCCACAAAAAAGTATATTGTTTGCCCAATAAATAATGCAATGAATAAAATATTTAATGCCGAAAAATAATTTTTGAAAATTCCTGAATTTTCATTGTTCATAATAGAATACCTGTTTTTGTGATATTTGTTTTCTTAGAAATCTGTAGCCACTTCAGTATATTTGCTTTCCAAATTTAGAGAAATGAAATGAATTTATTAGAGCGATTGGAAAAAATTAAAACACGATTTGATCAAATAAACTCGCAACTTTCCGATGCGGCAAATACAAATGATTATGATAAAATTAAAACTCTTAACAAAGAAAGAATAAACTTAGACGAGATTATTACTGCATACGAAAAATACTCTTCTGTAATTAAAAATATTGAAGGAAATCTTGAAATAATTAATTCTTATAAAGAATCAGAACTTGTTGAAATGGCTTCACTGGAACTAGATGAATTAAAGAGTCAGAAGGAAGTTTTGGAAGAAGAGATTAAAGCGCTGCTACTTCCTAAAGATCCAAATGATGATAAAGATATAATTATGGAAATTCGTGCAGGTACAGGTGGTGATGAAGCTGCGTTGTTTGCAAATGATCTTTTCAGAATGTACACAAGATATGCAGAAATATGTGGATGGAAATATGAACTTATTGATTTAAATGAAACTGGTTTAGGCGGAATTAAAGAAGTTGTTTTTTCAATCACTGGTCAAAGTGTTTACGGAAATTTAAAATTTGAGTCAGGTGTTCATCGTGTACAACGTGTACCTGAAACAGAAGGAAGTGGAAGAGTGCACACGTCAGCAGCATCTGTTGCTGTTATGCTTGAAGTTGAAGATGTTGAGGTTAATGTAAATATGAATGATGTTAAAATTGATATCTTTAGATCAGGTGGTGCGGGAGGACAGAATGTAAATAAAGTTGAGACTGCTGTTCGTATGACCCATTTACCAACCGGACTTGTTGTTCAGTGCCAGGATGAAAGATCTCAATTAAAAAATAGAATTAAGGCAATGAAAGTTTTAAAAGCAAGACTGTACGATCTGGAATTGAAAAAACAAAACGCAGAACAATCCGCTATCAGAAAATCTATGGTTGGAAGCGGTGATAGAAGCGATAAGATCAGGACATACAATTATCCGCAAAACAGAATTACCGATCACAGAATCGGGCTTACTTTATATAACTTATCAAATATAATGGAAGGACATTGCGAAGAATTGATCGAGCAGTTAAAGATTGCTGATAAAACAGAAAAACTTCAATCTGCTGAATCGGATCAATTTTAAATTCTATTCTTCTTTAAAAATAAATACACCTTCGTGAATCGCAAAACTAATTAATTCGCTAAGTTTCGTAACTTTTAACTTAATAAAAATATGCCTGCGATGATTACTAACTGTTGAAATACTAACATTCAATTTTTCAGCTATCTGATTTGTGGATAAACCATCTACCATAAGTCCGGCAATTTCAGTTTCTCTTGATGTGAGTTCATATTTTTCTAGAAACTCATTTCGTTTACTATTCTTTAAAATATCAGCAGTCATAGTAGCAACAGATTTATTGATTTTAGGATCATAGTAAGTTTCGTTTTCCATAATTAATTTAATGGCATTTACAACTTTATCCATATCAGACATTTTAAGGATGTATCCTTCGACCCCTATTTTCAATGCTTCAAGGATATAATTAGCATCATCGTGCATAGTTAAGAGTAATATTTTAGTTTCGGGATATAGAAGTTTAATGTTTCTTGATGCTTTTATCCCATCCATTTTTTCCATCCTGATATCCATTAACACAATATCAGGATTTAGACGAGGAACCAGTTCACACGCTTTAAATCCTGAATCTGCCTCCCCCACAATTTCAAAATCGCCTTTAAGTTCAAGTACACTCTTGATACCTTCACGAAGTATAGGATGATCATCAGCAATTAGAATTTTTATTTTTTCTGTCATAATAATTACAATGGAATTTTAATTAAATATTTAAATCCCTTTCCGGGTTCAGTAACTATTTCTATTTCTCCATTTAATGATTTTATCCTCTCGGTAATATTATTCAGGCCAAATGTGTTTTTCTTTTTATTTAATAATTTCTTTTCCACACCGATTCCATCATCCCAAATACGTATATTTAATTCTTTCATGGAACCACTTATATCTATGCCTGCATTTTTACACAAAGAATGTTTAATAGTATTATTTAATGCTTCTTGTATTACTCTGTAGACTACTAGTTCATCTTTTTTCTTTTTCGATTGAAAATTATTTGATACAGACAGGCTAACATTAATACTGGAAGACTGCCTAATTCTTTCGCACAATAATTCTATACTTGAGACCAACCCTAGACTTTCAACATCGGATGGTTTAAGATCATTTATAATACGTCTTATCTCATCTCCGGCATTTATTAGCATATTCAAAGCATCATCAATTTCAGTTCTATTCTGGTTTGATTTCATTTTTATAATATCAAGTTTAAGTTTGGCTGTAGTAAGCAGTTGTCCAATTCCATCATGTAACTCTTTCGCTATCCTATCTCGTTCTGTTTCAATTGTCTTTATTATTGTAGAGATACGGATTCTTTCCTCCAATAATCGCTTACTTATCTCCTCAGATTTTTGATGTTCTGTTACGTCATCTAATAAAAGAACAAATATTTTATTCGCCTCATCAAAAAAAACTGAATAAATTCTATAAACCAATTCATGGTTAAATAAATTTGAATAAATATTATTTTTATTGTGATCAATTTTAATTGGACTACTTAACACAAAACCATTTGGTGCATCAAGTGTCAATAATTTTTCTTTATAATTATTCTTTAAGAGAAATTCATCATTAAAAATGTTGAAGGTTTTGTTTGGCGGTAAGAATTCATTCAAGTTCAGAAACATATCATTAGCAACTTTATTAAAAGTTAGCAGGTAACCATCAGTACTAAAAGTTATTATGCCAAGCGGTGATTGAGAAATTAAAGATTGTAATTCAACTGTTCTTTCTAAAACACGTTTTTCTAGTTCTGATTCTACTTCTTTTTGTAAAGTGATATCACGCCCAACAGCCTGAATTTCAAGAATATTTCCATTATTATCATGAACTGCATAATCTTCCCAAGAAAACCATCTGTAACCTTCAGCAGTAAATGCTCTTTGTTTAATTACAGCACGGTATGGCGGTTCATTTAATTTTTTCATCTCTTCAATAGTCGATTCCATATCCTCCGGATGAACTAGCGGAATAAAGGATTTACCAATAAGTTCTTCTCTTTTTTTCCCAAAGACAAAACAATATGCATCATTAACAAAAGTAAATTTTCCTGCTGCATCAACTCTTACTACAAGATCGGTTTGAGAATCAACAATCCCTTTATATCTATCAATGCTTGTTATTAATTCAACCTGGGCATCTCGCAAATCTTTAGTCCTAAGATCAACAGCCAGCTCTAATTTTTTTGTATATTTTTTTTGTTGAGTAAAACTGTAAGCACTATATGTTAAGATTAAAAATAAAGACAATAAACCTATTTGAAAAATAGGTTCTTGATAATAGAATTTACGAATTGTTACTAAAGAAGAAGTCTGCCATTTACTCCAAATACCCTTTGAATTTTTTACTCTTGCAGAAAAAACGTAGTCTCCATAATCAAGATTATTAAATCTAGCTGAGTTGGAATTTGTTGAAAATTGGTTTACCCATTTGCTGCCAACTTTGGATAGCTTTATTTGGTAAGAATTTAGTTTCTCATCAATAAAAGATAATCCACGATAATGAAATGTGAGACTATTTTTTTCAGGATCTACACTTACATTAAGATCGTTAGCATATAGTTTACCGCTTGGATCCTCAAATCCCAGTATCATAATTTTAGGCTTATACAAAGAATAATCAATTTCATTTCCTGTATACATTGATACCCCTTCATCTGTCCCAATCCAAACATTTCCTTTGCTATCTACAAAACCTGCAGCTCTGTTAGTTTCATTACCAGCAAGTCCATCACTTTTATTATATCTTTTAAGATTTTTTCCATCCCATTTTAGAACTCCATTATTAGTACCAAGCCAAATATTTTGAATAGAATCCTGAATGATAAAGTAAATTGGGTCAGTAATTTGTTGATT
>CALLZX010000269.1 GCA_937858935.1 uncultured Ignavibacteriales bacterium
CTAATTCTTATGGTGTTTTTGGATATGCAGCCGGTGGAACAATAAACTGGGCAGGATATTTTAATGGAAATGTAAATGTAACAGGCACACTTAGCAAGGGCGGCGGTTCATTTAAGATTGATCACCCATTAGATCCAACAAATAAAAATCTATACCACTCATTTGTAGAATCGCCAGATATGATGAACATATATAACGGCAATGTTGTAACTGATGGTTCGGGATACGCAACGGTTACAATGCCTGATTGGTTTGAAGCACTTAATAAAGAGTTTCGCTATCAGCTAACAGTAATCGGAGATTTTGCACAGGCAATCATTTCTCAAAAAATTCAGAATAATCAATTTATAATTAGAACAGATAAACCAAACATAGAAGTATCCTGGCAAATAACAGGAATTAGACACGATAGATTTGCAGAGAAGTACAGAATTCCTGTTGAAGAAAACAAAACAGGAAAAGATGTTGGTAAATATTTACATCCTGATGCATACGGAGTAAACGAAACACTTGGTGTTGATTATGAAAACAATAAAGTGGATCGCGACAAAAAATAATATTGAATTGGGTGGATAGAATAACTGAGCAGCAGTGAAAATTGAGCAAATCACTGCTGCTATATATAAAGGTTCTTTAATTTTTTTACTTGAGCATATGGAGAACAAATGAAAAATAAAATAATTGATATTGCAATAGTTGCTTTGTTTTATATTACCACAGCGCTTCCGCAATATCAAATAACTAACAGTGTAATTGGCAGCGGCGGAAATATAATTTCAAACTCAAATACAAGTATTGTAAGCACAGTTGGTGAAGCATTTATTGGTAAATCATCAAACACTGTAAATCAGAATCAAATAGGATTCTGGTATGCATATCAGCAAACAACAATAACAGATGTTGAAGATGAAGAAATAATTCCAACCGTATTTAAACTAGAACAGAATTATCCCAACCCATTTAATCCATCAACAAAAATAAAATTTGCCGTACCGGAAAAAAATAATGTACTGATAAAGATTTATGATATTCTTGGTAGTGAAGTTGCAACTCTTGTTAAAGAAGAAATGGATGCCGGATGGTATGAAAAAGATTTTAATGCAGAAGGATTATCATCGGGCGTTTACCTTTTTAGAATGGAAGCAGGAAGTTATGTAAGTACAAAGAAAATGATCTATTTAAGGTAGTTAACTAACTATTTAAGATTAACTTTTATTATACGGAGTTATTTATGAGACCCAGACTTGTTGTTTTCTTAATATTGTTTTGTACAATTCAATCCTTTCCGCAGCAAGAAGATTTTCGAAAATTTATTGAGAACAAGGTTAATTCCAGAACGTTAACCACATACGAAAAAGGAAATTCACAAATGCTGCTTACAGAAACCATTGAACAGGATTGGGTTAATTCTGTTTGGGAAAATGTTAGCCGTTATACTTACTCCTACGATTCGGTCAACACTAATTATCTTACAACAATAGAAGTGTGGGACAATAATCAATGGAAAAACGAAACTCAATACTGGCCAACTCTTGATGAAAACGGAAAAATACTTGATGAAGTATATAAAGCGTGGGTTGATAATGATTGGGTAAACTCAGAAAAATATTTGTATGAATATGATGAAAATGAAAATACAACAGTTGAAACAAGTCAGGCATGGAATACAACTGAATGGATTAATTCAAACAGAACTGTTTATACATATGTAAACGACAATCTCACAGAGAAACTGTATCAGCAGTGGAATATTTCAGATTGGAATGACGTTGATAGATATCAATACACTTATGTTAATAACAATCTTATTGAAGAATTATTTCAACAATATATAATGGGATGGAATAATGTTTCCTTAACTCAGAATACTTATGATAATCAGGACAGAAAGACTGAATCCCTCTTCAAAAGATGGGAAAACAGTGATTGGTTCCTCGAACAACGCCAAACTCATCAGTACAGCAATGGTGGTCTTACTGTTACAACTTTGTATGAAGGATGGATTGATACTGTATGGATGAATATTGGCTTGCACACCCAAATATTCAATTCAAATAACTTTCTGATCGAGTTTATTGGGCAATATTGGCACAGTATTAATGGTTGGATAAACCAACAAAGATGGGTACGAACATATACCGCTGATAACAAATTTTTAGAATGGGTAACTCAATTCTGGCAAACAACTGAATGGGAAAATTTCAGCAGGTTAATATCAACTTATGATGCTAATGGTAATGAAATAGTTTTTGCGTGGGAAATGTGGGAAAACTCAGCATGGCAAAATCATGAACGGATATTATTTAACTATACATTAGTTAGCTCTGTTGAAGAAAAACTATTTAACGAATTTAACTATTCATTATCCCAGAATTATCCCAATCCGTTTAATCCAAGCACTAAAATAAGCTGGCAGTCGCCAGTAGGCAGTTGGCAATCGTTAAAAGTGTTTGATGTTTTGGGTAATGAGATTGCAACGCTTGTAAATGAATATAGACCAGCAGGAAAATATGAAGTTGATTTCCAGTCGGCAGTCGGTAATAGTCAGTTAGCAAGTGGAGTCTATTTCTATCAGTTGAAAACAGGGGCTTTTATTGAAATAAAAAAAATGATTTTACTTAGATAATTAATTTGTGTTAAGTGTGGTCCACCTTAAAGGTGGGCTGCACTATTTTTTAATATTGTTGTCCTGACATTTCTTGTCCCGTAAAATCTACAGGAGATGAGAAAATGAAAAAAGTATTTTTACTTTTTATAATTGTGTTTTTTTTGCAAATCACCACATTCCCACAACAAAATCCAATACGCATAGTATGCGATGCACCATATATGCAATCTGATTGCGATATGGATGGCGATTATATTGTTTGGAAAGATGGACGGGATCTTCAAACACACATTTATTTATATAGAATTTCTGATAGTACAACACAAAAAATCACATCGGTTAATTCTTCCAAAGGCACACCAAAAATTTCCGATAATAGAATAATATGGAGCGATTATAGAAATGGCAATTGGGATATTTTTAATTATCGAATTGATTTACCAAATCTCGGTGATTATGCTTTAATCGATTTTCCCCGCGATCAATTTGCTCCTGATATTGATGGAGAAAAATTGGTTTATATAGATTCATATGAATCTTTTCAAGGCAATTTATTTTTATATGATATGGGGACAATAAATCTTAAACAAATCACAACAAATGAAATGGGGGCTGCAGGAGAACCATCTATAGATAACTATATAATAGCGTTTAAACTTGAAACAGATATCTGCATGTATAATATCAATACCGAGGAAATAGTAACAGTGTGTGATTATCCTTCATACAAACAAAATCCTGTTGTTGCCGGTAAAAGAATTATTTGGGAAGATGAAAGGAATGGAAATACAGATTTATTCATGTTTATGTACCAATACTATATCGGGCAACCAGGCTTGCCCAATTTATATGATTATCCAATATCTTATTTCTTGGAAAAATGTCTTCCCACTCCTTCAGAACAAACTCATCCTCATTTATACAATAATAGATTGGTTTTTTCTGATGATAGATCTGGTAATAAGGATGTCTATCTATACGATTTTCGAGATTATTATTATTTACGCGGAACGTTAACAAAAATTTCATCATCTGAACTTGATGAAAATGATCCGGTAATTTATAATGATAAAATTGTTTGGTGGGATGATAAAGACCCCAATCCTTATATTATTTCTAATGCAGATATTTACTTATGGCAAAGACCACAGGGCGCAGACCTTGCAGTGGATATCTCAGCCGATGTAAATGAAGTACAGTTAGAGCAATACATTGAATATTCAATTACTGTTACAAATTTTGGTCCGATGCTTGCGACCGGCACTGTTGTCGTTGATACATTTTCAACAAAGCTTCAAATATTAACTGTATTTTCTAATGCCGGCATTACAACCTATAATGGACAGGTTGTTACTTGTAATATTGGCGACCTACCAGCAGATAGCATGGTTACAATTACAGTAACTACCAAAGCAATAATTGAAGGCTTGGCTGAAAGTAATGCATCATTAACTGGAACGGAGTTAGATTATGTTCTAACAAATAACAGTAATTTCCACTCTCTAAGAATAAAACTAATCAAATCATATCATATTGAAAACGGGATTAGTCCAAAAATCAAAATAGATCTATTTGGAAATATTCATATAATACACAACGATGAAGGGAGTTATCTTAAATACACAACAAACAAACATGGTTTATGGGAAAGTGAAACAGTAGTTGATTCTATTAACTACTTTAATTATGATCTTGATTTAGATCTATCTGGAAATGTGCACATCTGTTATGCCAAAGGTGGTGGCTTTTCTGATAATAGTTTGTACTATATGAACAACATTGGAGGATACTGGAATACTCCGCATTTAGTGGAGCCTAATGCGCAACAGTGTGTATCTCCTAAAATTAATATTGATCAAAGCAATATTGTTCATATGGCTTATGGGTCATCGCGGTTTATGGGAAATCTTTTTTATATTACAAACAAAACAGGGACTTGGGTTTCCTCTCAAATTTCGCCTTGCTATAATGATTTTAGTATGGATTTAGATTCTGATGGATATATTCATTTTGCTTTCTATAGAGAATTCACTATTAACAGTTTAGTTGGAGGTGGTCCAAATTATATTACAAATTCTCCTGACGGTATTTGGAAGCCTGCTGAAATTATTGAACAGGGTTGGCTTGGTGCACAGATGGAAACTCTGTCAATTGATATTGCAATAGATAACACAAATACTCCCCACATAAGTTATGTTGGTAACCAGAACAACAATCTGGAAAATTATAAATATGCAAAAAGAATTTCTGGTGTTTGGCAAAACGAATTTGTTGATAATGGGGCTTTTCAGGGAGGCCCTAATGTTATTACGGTTGATAATAATAACGTACCAACAATAATATACATTCAACCAGAAAGTAATCATCTTGTATTCTCAAAAAAACCTTCAAATAATTTTGAAACCCATTATGTGGATTATTTGCAGTTTAGTCCTGGTTTAATAAATTTTAACATAGTAAATGATGCAAATAATTTTCTGCATGTTGTTTATAGTAAAAACGGAAAAATATACTATGGAACGAATGCTGAGTACACCGTCCACTATGGTGGAGGTGATAATGAGAGCGGCGGATATTTCTTTGCAAACTCTTCTCCATCAGGAAGCGGGTCACCATCACAACCAACTTATGAGTGGATTGACCCAATTTCATCAGGACACACAGAAGTAACAGCATGGTCCAATGGCAATGGCGATAATAGTTCTTTTGGACCGGTTAATATTGGATTTACTTTACCATTTTTCACCCAACATTATAATGAAGTGTTCATTAGTACTAATGGATATTTATCCTTTGAAACAGGATTTGATATAACGGCAGAATACGCAACGATTCCTTATCCAGTTCTACCAAATAATATTGCGGCAGCCTGTGCAATGGATTTAAACATTGATAACATAACACATCCCGATGCTCATGTTTATTACGGAGGGAATAATTCTCAGTTTGTTGCTACTTATATACACGCTTATGATAATAGTTCATCAACTGATTATATAACTTTTCAAATTATTATTTATCCAGAAGGTAATATTAAATACCAGTATAACCCTAATGAAACTACTAATCCGGTTCCTGTCTCTATAACTGACGATGCATTAATTGGTATTGAAAATATCTGGGGAACCAAAGGAATATCATACAGAAATAATGGAGCGGGTGGACCAATATTTGGATCACCCCTGGCACTGATGTTCGGAAAAAATAATCAAGTGTTACCAGTTGAACTCATTGAATCAGGTATTGTCGATGATTACAAGCTCGAGCAAAACTATCCCAACCCGTTTAATCCTTCTACAACAATAAAATATAATATTCTTGAGTCCGGGAGGGTTACATTAAAAATTTATGATTTGTTAGGCAGAGAAATTAAAACTTTGGTTAATGAAGATCAGATAAATGGCAAATATCAGGTGTTTTGGAATGGAGAGAATAACTTTGGATCAAATGTCAGTTCGGGAGTTTATTTCTACCAACTTAAAGCTGGAGATTTTATTCAAACTAAGAAGATGATTTATTTGAAATAAAACGAATTGTTATGATTTATTATTTACAAGTACCAGGAGGCATTATGCTAAGATTATTTTTATTCTTTGTTTTTTTTATTAACTCTGTTTCTACTACAATCGCGCAAAATCTTATACTAAACCCAGGTTGTGAGGATTCTCTTATCAACGGAGAAATTCCTCACTGGTTTGAAGTAAGGGGAACTGATTGGCAAAGCAGAGAATCCGGTAATCCGCCTTCTTTCGAGGGAAATAATATATTTTTTGCAGGGGTTTCACAAAATGCAGAGCTGCAGCAGGAAATTGATGTCTCTATTTTTGCTGCATCAATAGATAGCGGCACGCAATATTTCTATTTCGAAGGATATGTCAGATCGTATTCTCAAAATCCCACAGATCATTCCCGGTTGATTTTAAAATATCTGGATCTTCCTAAAATAACATTACTTGATTCAATTGATCTTGGAGAAAATTCAAACACAGATGATTGGCTAATGTTAAGCGATACTATGCTGGCACCAATTGGTACTCGCTTTATAAGAATTTGTTTAATAAGTGTTAGATATAATGGAACTAATAATGATGGTTATTTTGATGGATTATCACTTACTCCTGATTTACCAGTAAATATAGAGAACGAATTTAAAAATAATATAATAGATTTTACTCTGTACCAGAACCATCCTAACCCATTCAATCCAAGCACCAAAATAAGTTGGAAGTCGCCGGTCAGTAGTCATCAAACAATCAAGCTTTTTGATTTGTTGGGTAGAGAAATTGAAACTATTGTTGATGGTTATTTTGAATCTGGATTTCATTCTACACTGTACATTGTTAATTCTACATTGTCCTCAGGAGTTTATTATTATCAATTAATTGCCGGAGATTTTTTTCAAACAAAAAAAATGATTTTGTTGAGATAAAAAATTGAAAATATTAATTTAGATTTTTTTGACAATAAGCATCTGTTGTTTGTTATCAACCTAAATTTTTCTTGACTTAATAAAAAGATTATTGCTAATTATAGTATTATTTTTTCATCACTCCGAGAGGGTTTGAGTTCAGAGCAAGTTATAGATAATTTTAGTGTATACATTTAGATAACTCTCCCGAAGTAGGTAATTGATAATAATTATTTATTTACTAATTATCGCTCGGAGGTTATTATGAAAACTTTTTTGACAATTCTTATTTCGCACTTTCTTTTCATAGCTTTTTTATTTTCACAATCAGTCTCTTGGCAACAGTTAAACGGTCCCTTTGGAGGAACGGCGCTCTCATTTGCTTCAAACAGCAATGGTGATATTTTTGCTGGGGCAGACCAAGATCAAAGAGGAATATTTCGCTCTACCGACGGAGGTCTTACCTTTCAGCCGAAGAGCATTGGGCTATATTTAGAGAATAGATCTTTCAACTGGCTGGTTGTTGATGACAGCAGTTATATTATAGCTGGTACAAATAGCCATATAGGATCTAAAGTTTATAAATCAAAAGATAATGGTGAAAGCTGGACACAGATTTCAATACTTGGTGGAACTTCAGTTGCTGTAAATGACAGCGGACATATTTATGTGGGGAATACAGCTTATGCTCAATATAGTGTTTCAAAAGACGGTGGTTACACTTGGTTGCACTGTCCCAGTCCAGCAGCATTTACTAACTGTATTACGATCGATGACAGCGGACATATTTTTATTGGCGGAAATTATACAGGATACCGTTCGACAGATAATGGCGCAAGCTGGACTAACCTTTCTCTACCGGATGGAATAAACTCTTTTGCATTTGCTCCTAATGGAGATATATATGCCGGATGCTCAAGAGAATATGCTGCAAACTCAGGTGTTTACAAATCAACAGATAACGGAGATAGCTGGACTGCAGTAAAAGAGGGGTTTAGAGTTTATCCTTCACACAACATAGTTGCCAATAATGTTGGCGATATATTTGTTGGCAGTTATGGTTGGGGAATTTGGAGATCTACTGATGATGGAACAACTTGGACACAACAGAATTCTGGACTTGAACATTATTACACCCAATCGATGTACGTTACAGATAGCGGAGATCTTTATGCCGGACTGAGTGGTGGCGGTATTTACAGATCAACTGATAATGGAGAAAACTGGCAACAGGTCGGTTTAACTGCAGCAGGTGTCAAGGCTTTAGCAATAAGTCCATCAAATGGATTTATATTTGCTTCAGTTAGCGGAATCTCAAGATCAACAGATTCGGGTGTAAGCTGGCAACCAGTACACAACGGTATAAATGTCCGTGATATTGCGAGTTCTGAAATTAAAAATATAGCTATTAATTCAAATGGAACAGTGTTTATTGGATTCACTAATAACTGGCCAACAACTTTTATTTATCGTTCAACAGATAATGGTGATTCCTGGGTAAGAGTGGATAACTTCCCATCAGGAATAAATATCAATGGATTGACTGTAGGTCCTAATGGTGAAATTATTGCTACCGCTTCGGGTTATCATGCTCTCTGTCAAAAATCTACCGATGATGGCGTAACTTGGCAAGATATCAAATACGGCCAAGATATTGGTTGTGGAAAAGTTGCATTCAATTCTGCAGGTGATCTTTTTTCAGCAGGTGATGGAGTCTGGAGATTATTAAAGAACGATTCGGTTTGGGTAAAACTTAGAGATGGTGGGATTTGGACTTTTTTCTGTGGAAGTAATGATTATTTATTTACCGAAGCTAATCGTTCAACAGATAATGGTTTAACCTGGACAAACATACCTATTGGCAATGTTGCATATTCATATGCAGAAAATTCTTTGGGTCATCTTTTTGCAGGTACTTTTAATTTCGGCAGCGGAGTAAAACGATCGACTGATTTTGGAGAAACCTGGGAATCAATAAACTCAGGAATTCCAACACAGGACGTTCGTTGTGTTGCTGTTGATGCCGATGATTATTTGTATTCTGGTCCGTGGGGATATTCTGCATACAAAACTACCTCATCAACTGTAACATCGGTTGAAGTTTTAGAATTTGAACCGACATCATTCTACTTAACACAGAATTATCCGAATCCATTTAACCCAAGTACAAAAATCAGTTGGCAG
>CALLZX010000270.1 GCA_937858935.1 uncultured Ignavibacteriales bacterium
TCAATTGCGTTTTTAACCATAATAACTAATGCAAGAATTATTGATCCGTTAAGAATTGCGACTGCAATATTGTTTTTCTTTAGCTCTTCAATCTCATTTATTGCATTAATCCTTTTGTGGAAGAATCTAAATCCGGCATAAATAAAAGTGATACCGATGACGAGTGAAAGTATTAATTGTAAAACGCCTGAAAGTAAAAGTGATAAATCCATTTAATTCTCTTTTTGTTATCCGGAAATTAATAATAATTGATAAAAGAATTTATTGTATTCAGGTTAATTTGTAAATTAAAATAACGACTAAACTAATCTTAGGTATAATGAAAACATATAAAACATTAGGTGCTTATTTGTTTTTGGTATTTTTATCTATTGGCTGCTCAAGTTCTGTGCAATTACCAGAATATTATTCGGCATTAGAGGCTTATAACCAGGGCAAATATCAAACCTCAATCACTTTGGTTAATAAAGCGATTGAGATAAATAATGAAGAAAGCGAATTCTATGTTCTACGTGCGAGAGCAAATTATAAAATCGGCAATAAAGATTTAGCAATGGATGATCTAAATAAATCGTTAGAGCTGAGTAACAATTTTAGCGCTCTGCATCTTAGAGGAAAGTTATATCTTGAAAAGAATGAATTTGACAAGGCGAAGATCGATTTTCGTAATGCATATGAGTTGAATTCAGAATCAGCAGATTTACTTTTTGATTTAGGTTACCTGGAATTTATGAATGGCGAGAACCAGCTAGCACTTGAATATTATACAAATGCTTCAAAATATGATTCTAGAAATCCAGCTACTTATGTAAATATTGGAAATCTTTACGCAATGATGGGCAATAGCAAAGTTGCAATTGATAATTATTCCAAAGCTTTGGTTTTAGATACAACAGATGGAATTGCATATTACAATCGTGCAAATGAAAAAATGCTTCTTGGTGATTTTGACGGAGCAATTGAGGATTATGAGAATTCATTACTGATTGATTCAACAAATATAAGCACATTATTCATACTTGCAGAAGCAAAATTAAAAGTTAAGAATGTTTCCGGAGCATTAAGTAATTATAATTCAATCATAAAATTGGATTCAACATCTGCAAAAGCATATTACTTACGCGGAACAACAGAAATAGTTTTAGAAGAATTTGACAAAGCTTGTGTCGATTTTAAAAAAGCAGGTGAGCGCGGGTATTTTGATGCATATGAAATGATAAAAAAATATTGTGATCCCAAAAAGAAAACACAAAAAAAGAAAAACGCAAAGAAATAGAATTATAGATTTAAAAGTATTGGCTCGTTTAAAAATAAAAAGGGAGCTGTAAGCTCCCTTAAAAAAGTCTAGAAAAATTATCTTCCAACTTTATCTAAATGTTCTTTCTTAGCCATCAATTGTTCTTTTGATTCTACTCTGTCCGCATCCATAATTATTGCTTCAGTTGGACAAGCAGGTATACATTGTGGTTCATCGTAAAAGCCAACACATTCAGTACATTTATCAGGTGCGATATATGTATGATCTGAATTAAGAGCATCGTGTGATTCACCACCAAGAAGCCAAGAATCTCCTGCGCCATAAATTGCATTATTAGGACATTCTACTTCGCAAGCGTTGCAAGAAATACATTCATCGGTTATAAGAACTGCCATATAAGATCCCCTTATATTTTAGGGTTAATTAAATTATTTGTCGACTGAAAAATAATAAAATGTTACAATATTTGGAACTCTAATCTGATTTAATTGGGCTTTGAATTACAGGTATACCGTTAATCTCAAGTATTTTTGTAATATTTCTAAATCGGGGCAACCAGGGAAGATAAACACCAACAACTTTTACTCTGTATGTAGTTCCGGGATAGATCTTTTCATTCAATTCATCAGCATTTTCTTTGCTTTGATAATAGTTGTTGTCGTTATAAAAGACCTCTTCATCGGTAAAAACAAAGTACTTGCCCGGTTCATTTCCAAACTGTGATTTATTAATAACCTTTATTGTAATCGTTTCTTCAGTTAGAAAAGGCTCAAAAAAAAGATAACCGAATAGAAGTATTAATAATATGATCAAAAAACCAATCATAGCTGATAATCGGGAAAATCCTTCACTTAGCATCATTTTTTTAACTCTCCTTTCAAAAAAAACTGAATCCTTAGCATTATATTATTGCATCCTTATAAATAAATTTTGTAAATATTTAATTAAAATCCAGACTTAAACAGCTGATATGAAACTAATAATCAAAAATTATGCAAGTATTTTAGTCCTTGTTTTGCTCACATTGTTTCAATACAAATGTAATACTAACAAGCAAGAATCACCAGTTATTGAAAATTTGATCCTGCAAAAAGTGACGCCTATTAATGTTCCCGAGCCTTCTGGTTTAGCGTTGTCTTATGACGGCAGATATTTATGGACAGTTGGTGATAGCGATAGCAAAGTTCATAAATTGGATTTAAATGGAAATGTAATTACATCTTTTAAGGTAAACGGTGAGGATTTAGAAGGAATAACAGTAATTGATTCAATAAATCTTGCTGTAATTCTTGAAAGAACACGAGAAATAGTAGTATTGGATACTTCTGGGAAAGAAATCAAAAGGAAAAAGTTTGATTTAAAGGGAAAATTGAACGAAGGATTGGAGGGTATTTGCTTAAACATTAATACAAAAGATTTTTACTTATTAAATGAAAAACAACCCGGGTTACTAATTAAAACAGATAGCAGCTTTAAGGAACTATTTAAAAAAGATTTGAAACTTGCCAAAGATTATTCGGATATCTTTTTTTCAAATCTGGACTACACACTCTGGATTTTAAGTGATGAATCAAAAAAAATTATTCAGACTGATCTAAATGGGAACAAGATTAAGGAATATCGAATTAAAGTTGAACAGCCGGAAGGATTAGTTGTAGATTATAAAAACAAAAAGATATTTATAGTGTCTGATAAAAAGGAAGAACTTTATGAATTTAAACTCCCTTAAAAATAATTAAACAGCTTTTGTATCGCCTTTAATCATTTGCCAGATTGTCATCAAAATAATTTGAAGATCAAGACGCATTGTCCAGTTTTCAATATACCATAAGTCGTATTTCATTCTCATAATTGTTCTGCGGTTATTTTCTTTTTCGTCTTCAATATCACCGCGTAAACCATTTACCTGTGCCCAACCAGTTACACCTGGACGCACATTGTGTCGCATCTTTATTTCTTCAAATATTTTTCCATACAAATCCTGATAAGGAATTGCATGAGGCCTTGGGCCAACAACAGACATATCACCTTTTAAAACATTAAAGAACTGTGGTAATTCATCTATATTGGACTTTCTTAAAAAATTTCCAATCCCTGTAACCCTTTTATCTCCCATCAAAACGGGTTTAAATATTTCATTTTCCTGGGATGATTCAGAAGTAAGCGTTCTGAACTTGTAACATTCAAACAAATCGTTTTTTACACCCACACGCTTCTGTATAAATAAAACTTTTCCCTTAGAATCTAATTTAATAAGCAAGGCCAATATTGGATAAAGCCAGCTTAGTAAAAAAATCAGGACTAATGAAGAAAATATTATATCAAATGTACGCTTAAGAAATCTTCGGTTTGCCTCTTCCAGTGGTTCTTGTCGCGCAGTTATTATAGGAAAATTTCCTATTGAACTTATCTGAAATCTGCTGGATAAAAACCTGAAATAATCCGGAATAATATGAATTCTAACTGCGTTAATGTTGCAGATTCTAATTATCTCATCTAACAAATCCGGAGGCTGTGAAGAAAGAGTAATTATAACTTCATCAATTTCTTTTTCCTTAATTTTTTCATCAAGCTGATCAAGAACTCCAATTACTTCATCATCTTTACTTGTGTTATCAAGAAATCCACTAAAGTGATAACCAAAATCCGGATTGCGAGTGATTGTTTCTTTGAAATTCTTACCAACTTCTTCTGCCCCGATAATTAAAAGATTTCTTATGTTCTTACCTTTTCTTCTAAGTGAAATTAGAACATTCTTAAATATCGCAGTACGTAAACTGATAGAAAGTGTGAGAAACAATCCATACAATAAAATAAAATTTCTTGTAAAAAGATCTTCTTTAGTTAAGAAAATAAATAGTACAGTTAACCCTACTTGGAAAAGTGTGGTTTTAAGAATATTAAAAAATTGGAATGAGAATGATCTCGTAAAAAAATCTAAATAAAATCCCGAGAGATTAGCATTTACAAACCAAACAATGTTTAGTAAGAGTAGTAGGATAAACATATAATCACGATCAAGCAACGTTTGAAGGGATTGAGCAAGTATTGCTGAAATGATAAATGACAAATTAAGCAGTACTAAATCTGAAACTAACCGTGAAGTGTAAATAGATTTTTTGTTAACGATCATTTTTATTTTTTGTTTTTGTGTGTAGAAAACTTTTCAATTTTTCATTTACGTATTCTTTGATATTATGCTCAAATGTACATCTGCTGAATTTTTCAGAATGATTTCGGATTTCCGAATAACTTAAAGTTCCACTAATTTGCTCAAACTTTTTAACTGCACTAATAATCGAATCAACAGACTGATCAGGAAATAAAACTCCTGTTTTACCATCAATAACTGATTCTGAAGTGCCGCCAAAATTACCTGCAATAACCGGAGTTCCGCAAGCCATTGCTTCAACAACAATGATTCCGAAATCTTCCTCCGCTGCAAATACAAAAGCTTTTGCTTTTTCCATATAGCCCTTAAGGCTATCAAAATCCTGATAACCAATCACATCTATATTGGGTGTTGCTTTAGCTTTAATTTTTTCTTTTTCCGGACCGCTGCCTATTACTACAAGTTTTTTGTCAAGCATATTTGCAAAGGCATCAACTATCATATCAATTCTTTTGTAAGGAACCAATCTGGAAGCAGTTAAATAATAATCTTCTTTTTCTGTAACGAGAGAAAATTTCTGAGTGTCAACCGGTGGATAAATTACATCAGCATTCCGGTTATATATTCTTTTAATTTTAGCTGCTATGTGCTTTGAGTTTGCAATAAAGTAATCAACATTTTTTGCAGACTTAACATCCCATTTTTTTAAGTACTTTAAAACAAGCTGCGCTACTTTTCCCTTAAATCCACTAGTTAAGTTTGCCTCCTGAAGATAATAATCAGCATCATCCCAGGCATATCTCATAGGTGAGTGACAATAACTGATATGCAATTGGTTTTTCTTTTTTCTAGCACCTTTTGCTACTGCATGCGAACTAGAAATAATTAACTTATAATTTTTTAGGTTAAAAGACTCAACTGCTTTTGGAAACAAAGGCAGATATTTACGATGCTGTTTTCTTGCATAAGGCAAATGCTGAATAAAAGAAGTATGTGCGTGTTTTCCTTTAAGTATAATATCTCTTAAATCATCATCCAGAAAATCTACAAGAGCAAAGACCATAGCATCAGGCCAGATGTTTGTAAAGGATTCTACAACTTTTTCTGAACCGGCATAGTTAACAAGCCACTCGTGCACAATTGCTATTTT
>CALLZX010000271.1 GCA_937858935.1 uncultured Ignavibacteriales bacterium
CCATCAACAGTTTTTTCAAAATCATTTATGTATGAATCTTCTAATCCATAAATAAATTTTTGAGTCAAGAATCCGGCAAGCGAACCTGCAGTTTCATATCCTGGGGGAAACTGGCCCTTAACATAGTTCTTTGCGGATTTTAATGTTGCTTCGTCAATTCCTTTTTCAAAAAGTCTATTGTAAGTTTTAATTGCAAGATCAATAGCAGGCTTTGTGTTTTTTGTTGCTGTAAATGTGCTGATGTAAAATGTTCCTGCCGTTTTGTATGAAGCAAATCTGCTTCTTGCACCATAAGTATAGCCGGCGTTAACTCTTAATTCATCATTTAACCAGCTTGTAAATCTTCCGCCAAGAATTGTATTGATAACATCAATTTGAATTTGATCCTTGTTGCTCATAGGAACTCCAAACCCGCCAATCATAAAAGTAGTTTCGGTTGCGTTGTCTTTGTTGATAAGGTAAATGGTAGGTTCGGTTAATTGTTTGTTGTTGTTTCTTAAATCGCTTATAAGTCTTGGCGAGTTAATTCTCCAGTCTGCAAAATGTTTCGTTAATTCAGATTTCATTTTATTGGAATCAAAATCACCAACAACAGCAAAAGCACAATTTTCAGTTCTTATATTTTCCAAATAAAAAGAAGTTATTGCTTTCCCATCTATTTGTTCAATTGATTTTTTAGTTCCATCAACAGGATTTCCATAAGGCGAGTCCTCGAACAAAAATTTATTATAGTAAGCACCAATTACTTGTCGTGGACTTTCTTTTGCCTGATCTAATTCTGCTACCCATCTTTGTTTTCTTTTTACTATTTCAGTTTCAGGAAAAGTCGGGGTCGTTATTACATCTTTTATTATAGGAAGAAGTTTTTCTAAATCATCTTTCATAAACTGAGTGTATAATCCAGAATAATCGAGCCGTGCATAAGTATTTAAACTGCTGCCGTAGAAATTGAAAATCGAATCGATCTGTGTTTTATTATAATTTTTAGTCCCGAATTTTAAAGCTTCGGCAGTGAACGAAGCCAAACCATTTTGTGCTCCATCTTTAATTGCACCCGCATCAAATACTGCTGAAAAAGAAATTACTGGAACATCTTTCTTTTCCATTACATAAATTGTTAAACCATTATCAAGCGTAACAACTTCGTACTCTGGAAGTTTGAATTGTGCGCAAGTTACTGAGACAAAAACAATGCTTAATAATATTGTTGATAAATACTTTTTCATTGTGCTTCCTCCGTGTTCAAGATCCCAACAGTTCTGTTTTGTTTGGTAAAATATTTGGTTGCAACATTTTTAATTTCTTCAGCAGTTACTTTTTTATAATCCTCCGGAGCAGAAAACATTTTTTTGTAATCGCCAAAAAACAATTCGTAAGTTCCTATCGTATTAGACATTCCATTTATTGTTTCAGTTGTCCTGTAAAATCCCATTAACTTTTGGTTTTTAACTTTTTGTAACTCGTTTTCATTTATTCCATCTTTAATAATTTTATCTACTTCATCCAGAATAGCTTTTTCCAATTGTGCCGCAGTAACCCCATCATTAGCAATTCCATAAAAGTAAAATAATGTTGGATCAAATGCTTCCGGATACATGCTGCCAACCTCTAAAGCCAGCTGTTGATTATCGACAATAGAATTATAAAGTCTCGATGATTCACCTTCTGATAACATTGAGTTTAAAAGATCAAGGGCATAATAGTCCTCGCTTCCTGATTGCGGAACATGATAAGTTATCATTATATAAGGCGTGGGAACATCTCGTTTTACAAAAAGTCTTTTCTCTCCAGTTTGTTCTGGCTCAATAGTGTGAACTGATCTTGGTTTTGGACCAGCAGAAATCGGTTCGAAATATTTTTCAGCCAGCTTTTTAACTTCATTAAATTTAACATCACCGCTAATTACAAGAACACAATTATTTGGGGCGTAGTAAGTGTGAAAATAATTTTCTAAATCTTCTTTTGTCCAGTTTTTAATATCAGATTCCCATCCAATTACAGGCCACTGATAAGAGTGAGCGATAAAGGCGGTGGCTTGAGTTTCCTGCCACAATTGTTCTAAAGGATTATTTTCTAATCCCGTACTTCTTTCAGAAAGAATTACACCACGTTCACTTTCAATCATTTTGGGATCGAAGTTTAAGTGAGCAATTCTATCAGCTTCAAGATCAAACATTGTTTCGATAGAGCTTGATGGAAACCAATCAGTATAAGCAGTAATGTTCTCAGAAGTGTATGCGTTGTTTGATCCGCCATTTGCTTCCATAACGCGATCAAATTCCTTTGGTCCGTATTTCTTTGCCCCGTTAAACATCATGTGTTCAAAAAAATGCGATATGCCGGTAATTCCAATGTGTTCGTTGCGAGATCCAACTTTATAAAAAAAGTACATATTTGCGTTTGGAATTGAACTGTCTTCAAGAACAAAAATCTTCATTCCGTTCTTTAGAGTAAACGATTTTACATCATCTGCTTTTACTTGTCCAAACAACGAAGCCGCAGAGATGAAAAATATTAGAATGTATTTCATAAGTAATCCCAAAAGTTAATTAAATAGTTGTGCTAAAATACGAATTGTGAGCTGTATATAAAGAACATTTTAGTGAATGGTTTTTAATTTTACAGTGTTCGACTATTTTAATGCGAAAACAATTTAAATTTAATTATGACTGAATATATCGCATTTCTTAAAGCAATAAACGTTGGCGGGCATACCGTTAAAATGGATCATCTAAAAAAACTTTTTGAAAAAATGGGATTTGAAAGTGTTGAAACGTTTATTGCAAGCGGAAATGTTGTGTTTGAAACAAAATCCAAATCTATGGATACTATTAAAAGGAAAATAGAAACAGAGTTGGAAAAATCTCTTGGTTACAAAGTTGCAACATTCATCAGATCAACAGAAGAATTAAAAGAGATTTCTGAGCACAAACCGTTTAAAGAATCGGATTTAGCCAACAGACAAAATTATCTGTACATAGGTTTTCTGGACAACCAACCGAATAAAGATTCTCAGAAAAAAGTATCAGAATTATCAGATGTGGCGAATGAATTTCATTTTAACAAAACAGAATTGTATTGGCTTTGTAGAAAAAATTTCCGCGATTCCGGAATTACTGGAAAAACTTTGGAAAAAGTGCTGGGAATGGAAACAACTATTCGCAACTCAACAACAATAAGAAAAATGGCGGCGAGGTTTTGTTAATATCAATTTTTTATAAATTGACCACACGTATTAGAGACAGTTTTATAAAAAGTGAAAAAATATGAATCAAAAGAAATCATTACTTCTCAGACCGCACTTAGTTTATTTATTTTTAGCTTTTAATCTCTATTATTGCAATCCAGAACCACACACATCAAAGAATAATCTTGATGAAGCAATCCTTTTAGACACCTCCAGTTTTTATTATGTTGATGTTAAAAACTATCCTGTAAAAAATAAGAAGCTCCCAATCGGAATATTTGATTCTGGTACCGGCGGATTGACTGTGATGGATGCAATCGTAAATTATGATGGGTTTAATAATCAAACCAAAGGCATTAATCCAGACGGAATTTTGGATTTTGAAAAGGAGTGTTTTGTTTATCTCGCAGATCAGGCAAATATGCCGTACGGTAATTACCCCTCACTAAATAAAACAGATGTTTTAAAAGAACACATTCTAAAGGATGTTCAGTTTCTACTTAGTAATAAATATTATCAATCCTCTGGTGATAAAGAATTTAAAATCGATAAATCTCCGGTTAAAGCAATTGTAATTGCATGCAATACCGCAACTGCTTACGGGATGGATGATATAGAGTCATTTTTAAAAAAAGCAAAGCTAGATATTAAAGTAATCGGAGTAATTAATGCCGGAGTTAAGGGAGCTTTTGAAAAATTATCGAACAATGAAAATTGCAGTATCGGAGTAATGGCAACAGAGGGCACGGTTTTATCAAATGGATATCTGAATACAATAATTAAATATCATTCTGATCTTAATTATAAAGGAGAAATTCAGACATTTCAGCAAGCTGGAATTGGATTAGCGGGTGCCATTGATGGAGTTATAGACTATATCGACACAAGGGCAAATAAAATAAGAAAAGAATATAAAGGACCATCTTTAACATCGAAGGATGCCAAAATCGATTTGAGTATTTTGAATCGTTATAATTTTGATTGGAGCAAAAATCGAATTCTATATTCTGGTGAAAAAAACAATCCAACTGAAATACAAATCAATTCTATTGAAAATTATATTTATTATAATGTTGTATCTCTGCTGGAGCAAATAAAAAAATCCAAAACCGCAAATCCACTTAAAGTAATAATATTGGGCTGCACACACTATCCATTCTACAAAAACTTATTTGCTCAAAAGCTTGAAGAACTATACAACTTAAAAGAAGATGGTATTTATGTTTACAGAAAATTTATGCATAAAGAAATAACGTTGATTGATCCAGCCGTAAACACTGCCAAGGAATTGTATGAATATCTTGGAAAGAATAATCTGTCTGGCAATAATGAATTGAGCAAAAGTGAATTTTATATTTCGGTTCCAAATGTTCAGAATAAAAACGTTAAACTAGACTCACTTGGTAATTTTACATACGAATATAAATACGGTCGCACAGCAGGGATTATTCAGGAATATGTTAAACAGGTTCCTTTTAATAAATCGAATTTACATCCAGAAGTAATTGAAATGTTAAAGGAAAAAACCCCATTAGTTTATAAACTGATAACCGACTTTAATCATACAAATAGTAAAACTGAGTTTATAAGAAGCAATAACTTGGTAATACTTTAAGGAGCACAAATTGCAAATAGAATTTATAGGCGGCGCAAGAACCGTTACAGGTTCACAGCACTTACTTCACATCAATGGCAAAAAGATTTTACTTGAATGTGGATTATTTCAGGGAAGAAGAAGCGAAACTTACGAGAAGAATAAAAACTTTAAATTTAATCCTGCTGAGATTGATGCATTAATCTTATCTCACGCCCATATTGATCATAGCGGAAACATTCCAAATCTTGTTAGCAAAGGATTTGATGGATTGATTTATGCAACTTCTGCAACAGTAGACCTTTGTCAGATTATGCTTCGTGATTCTGCACATCTGCAAGAAAAAGATATTCAATTTGTAAATAAAAAACGCAAGAAAAAGAATGAAAATCCAATAGATCCGCTTTACACATTAGAAGATGTTGAAAAAGCAATGCAGCAATTTGTTGGTGTTCAGTACGATCGAACAATTGATTTGTTTCCTGGAATTCGTTTTACATTCAGAGATGCGGGACATATTCTTGGTTCTGCCGGAGTACATTTAGAAATAGAAGAATCGGGAAATAAAAAAATTAGTTTAGGATTCAGTGGAGATATTGGAAGGCCTGATTCTCCTGTAATAAAATCACCGGATGTTTTGCGTGATCTTGATGTGCTGATAATGGAATCAACTTACGGAAACAGATTACACTCGCCTGCCGAAGAAGTTGAAGAAGATTTTTCATCCACAATAAGCAATG
>CALLZX010000272.1 GCA_937858935.1 uncultured Ignavibacteriales bacterium
TTAATGATGACGTTAAAAATTCAGCCTATAAAAAAACTTTTGGAGCGGGAAAATACCCGCTAGTAAAATGGAATGAGGCTAAAGTTATTGTTTCCCTGGAATCAGATTTTCTTGGAGTGGATGGAAATAAAATTGAAAACTCCAGATTATTTGCTGAAGGCAGAGATGTTGAAACAAAAACTTTTAACAGACTTTATTGTGTTGATAGCACATTAACCATAACAGGCAACAATGCTGATTATAGATTGCGATTAAGACCTGAAGCTCAGTTTGAATTTGTTATGAGTCTGATGAATGAATTAAGCAGTAAAGGTGCATTAAATCTTTCTATAAACACCTCTGGTTATTCTTTAAGTGGAGTTGCAACAAAATACAATTTAAAGAAAAAAGTTTTAGATCAATTGGTAAAAGATCTCGTGTCCAACAAAGGTAAAGCTATTGTTGATGCTGGAAGTTCGTTATCCGAAAATGTACACATCGCAGTTAATCTATTAAATGAAGCACTTGGAAATTCAGCAATGTTTAGAAGTGATTCATCAACAACTCCACTTGTAGAAAATTCATCTGTTGAGGAAATTGAATCGCTCATCCAAAAAATGAATAATGGAAATGTTGCCGCAATAATTCATTTTGATTGCAATCCTGTTTATCATCTTGCTCAGGATTTTGGATATCGAAAAGCGTTAAGTAAAGTAGGATTGGTTGTATCGCTTTCTGAAAGAGAAAACGAAACAACATTTGTAAGTAAATATGTTCTTCCAATCAACCACAACTTTGAAAGTTGGGGAGATGCGAAGACAAGAACTGGAGTGATATCACTTCAACAACCTGTTATTGCACCATTAAACTCAACAAGACAAAAAGAATCGATCCTGCTTACGTGGATAAATGGTAAATCAGATTCATTTAGTGAGACTTTGTATCACGAATATTTAATGAAGTATTGGGAAACATCAATCTACCCAACATTAAATTCTAAATTAGATTTTAAGAGATTCTGGTTTGGTGCTTTACACGATGGAATTGTTTTAACAAATGATACCCCTTCCATTTCACGCTCATTTAATAACGCTGTAACCGGTTTGTTATCTTCAAGTGTTTCTGAAAAAGGATACGCTGTTATTATCAAAGAAAGTTACAATGTTGCTGATGGAAGTTTTTCTCACAATGGATGGATGCAGGAATTACCCCATCCAGTTTCCAAAATTAGTTGGGATAATTACGCTGCTGTATCCGAAAAAACTTGTAAAGATTTAGGAGTAGAAAATTTTGATATGATCGAAATAAAAATTGGTAACAGAAAACTTTCTTTACCTGTTTTTATGCAAGCGGGAACAGCTGATAATGTTGTTATAATCGAATCTGGTTTTGGACGACAAAATTCTGGTACAGTTGCAAATGAAGTTGGATTTAATTCGAACTTTCTGATGTCTAAAAATTCAAATCTTTCACAATGGATTTACAGTGATGCGACAATCACTAAAACTGGTGATTCTTATAAATTAGCATCATCACAAGAACATCATGCATTTGATGATCCTAAGGTTCAGGATTTACATAAATCACGACATATAATTCAGGAAGCAACTGTTGCAGCTTATGCAAAAAATCCACACGTTATAAAAGATAAACATCACAAAGATCAGCCAAGTGTTTACGATCCTCATCCATACAATGGATTAAAATGGGGAATGGCAATTGACCTTAATAAATGCACAGGCTGTGGCGATTGTGTTGTTGCCTGCAACGTTGAAAATAATATTCCCGTTGTTGGTAAAGACCAGGTTTTGGTGAGCAGGGAAATGCAATGGTTAAGAATTGATAGATATTATTCAGGAACTCCTGAAGAACCCCAAGTTAGCATGCAGCCAATGTTATGTCAGCATTGTGATCAAGCTCCTTGCGAAAATGTTTGTCCAGTTGTTGCAACAAATCATAGTCCAGATGGATTGAATCAAATGGTTTACAATCGTTGTGTTGGTACAA
>CALLZX010000273.1 GCA_937858935.1 uncultured Ignavibacteriales bacterium
TGAATCCCGATGGATCTGAAAAAAATCAGAGACGCAATGGAAATAGTATGGATCTTAATCGTAATCATTTAATTCTTACAGAACCAGAAACAATCGGACTTCATAAACTTTTTAACAAATATCTTTTTGAAGTTTCGATGGATGTTCATGAGTATGCTCCTTATGGTGAAACATATAAGCAGTATGGTTATAGACACAACAACGATGAAGAACTCGGTGTTAATACGAATATTAATATTGATGAAAAAATCAGAACAATGCAGAAGAAAGTTTATCTGCCTTATATTGAAAAATATTTTGAGGAAAGAAACTTTTCATATTTTGAATATAGTCCTGGTGGCCCACCGGAAATTGATTACATTAGACACAGTACTTTTGATATTAACGATGGAAGACAAAGCCTTGGAATACAAAATACTTTTTCATTTATACAAGAAGGTTTAAATGGAAAAGATGTTTTTATTGATAACATTCATCACCGAGCTGAAGGACAAATGACTGGTATGCTTGGACTACTGGAGTTTGCATATAAAAACAAAGATGAAATAAAAAATCTTGTTAGTGAAGGAAGAAAAAGTCTGATCGAAAATAAAGTTTCTGATCAAGTCGCAATTCAATTAGATCATTTTTCTGATGGAAGTAAACTTGAATTACCAATGCTTTCATATTACTCAAATAAAGATACTGTAATTACAGTGAGTGATTATCGTCCAATAGTTAAATCTATTTATGATGTTGAAAGGCCAAAAGGATATTTAGTCCCAAAGAATTTAATAGAAATTGTTGAATGGGCAGAGAGACACGAATTAAAATATTCTGATTACAAAAAATCTGATGATGATAAAATTGAACAGTATTATGTAAGTGGAATCGATTCAATGGATTTTGAAAGAGATATAATTGTAGACCCAATGATTGAAGTAAAAACAATTAAAAATGATTTATGTGAAGCTGATTATATTTTTATTCCGGTAAATCAGCTAAGAAACAATATGATTGTAATTGCACTTGAGCCAAAATCAGAATTAGGTTTAGTTACATATAAACAGTTTGAACATCTTCTTAAGAAAGGGGAAATATTTCCTATACTAAGATTGGTGAACTAGGTTTATATTAATTTCATTGAGAGTGATCTTGAAGTAAAATGAATTCATTACAACAAAATATTAGTAATCATTCAGTTAATTTTATGAATCGATTTAGTGGTTTATAAGAATTCTTCATCTATTTAAATAAGACAACAGAATTGTTGTAATTAAAGACAAAAATTATGGAGAATAAAATGAATGTACTTGTATTAGGTTGCGGCCTTGTCGGTCGCCCAATGGCTTTAGATCTTGCTAATGATGAATCAGTTAATGTTACAGTTGCTGACATCAATCTAAAAAATCTAAAAAAAATTCCTGCAGCACTTCCAATTAAAAAAATGCAAAAAGATCTTTCAAATCCTGATCAGTTAAAATCCTTGTTTAAAAAAGCTGATATTGTTGTAAATGCAGTTCCTGGTTTTATGGGATTCAATACTCTTAAAGAAATCATTAAAGCTAAAAAGAATGTAGTTGATATTGCTTTCTTTCCAGAAAATCCATTTGAGCTTGATGATCTTGCAAAACAAAATAATGTTACTGCCGCAGTAGATTGCGGAGTTGCTCCTGGCATGAGCAATCTTTTAGCGGGATATGTTAATACAATTCTTGATAAAACTGAAACGATATTAATCTATGTTGGTGGGTTACCGCTTGTGCGTGAGTATCCTTATGAATACAAAGCTGGGTTTTCACCAATCGATGTTATAGAAGAATATACACGACCAGCGAGATATATCGAAAACAGTAAGTTAGTAATTCGTCCCGCTTTATCTGATCCTGAATTTTTAAACTTTGATGAAGTTGGCACTCTTGAAGCTTTTAACAGTGATGGATTAAGAACGTTAGCAGAAACTATAAATGCGCCAAATATGAAAGAGAAAACGCTTCGTTATCCTGGACATATAGAAAAAATGCAAGTGCTTCGTGAGTCCGGATTCTTTAGCCAGAATGAAATTGAAATCAATGGAGTTAAAATTAAACCAGTTGATTTTACTGCTAAACTACTTTTCCCAATGTGGGAACTAAAGGAAGGCGATGAAGAATTTACAGTTATGAAAATTATTGTTGAAGGTGAAAAGGATAAAAAGAAAATTCGATACACATATAATTTATTGGATCGTCACGACAAAAAAACAAATATTCACTCAATGGCAAGAACAACGGGTTATACAGCCACAACAATGG
>CALLZX010000274.1 GCA_937858935.1 uncultured Ignavibacteriales bacterium
TCTTCATCTCATCTTTCCCTCCCGATAAAAATCGCGAAGGCAGGATTTAGCACCCGACATTTCGATAAATCGAAACCGGCTGCTACGGCATCAGCGGGCCTGTTCCCTCTGCCGTTCTTGATAAGAATTATATTTATAAAAGAACTAATAAAATCTGGTGTAAATATATAAATTATAACCTCTTTGTCAATGTGATGTTCATTGGTCTAATGACATATGTTTGTAAATCTTTAAAACTCGGTTAAATATGGCTAAATTACCTTATCTAAAATGCAAAGGATTTTTTTATGATAGTTGTAACAGGCGGAGCCGGATTTATAGGCAGCGCAATTGTGTGGAAACTAAATCAACTGGGTAAAACCAACATTATAATTGTTGATGAGCTTGGTAAAGACGAAAAGTGGAAAAATCTTATTGGACTTAAATTTGAAGATTTTGTAAACAAGCTAGAGTTTATTGAACAGGTTCTTGATGATGTTATTCCATATCGCGTAGACGCTATAATCCATATGGGTGCAAATTCATCTACAACAGAAAAAGACGCCGATCACTTAATGGATAATAATTATCATTACACAAAAGAACTTGCAAAGTATTGTGTGGAAAAAAACATAAGATTTATTTATGCTTCTTCCGCGGCCACATATGGAGATGGATTATTAGGTTTTGCTGATGATGAATCTAAACTTGAAACCTTACGTCCTTTAAATATGTATGGATACTCTAAACAGCTTTTTGATCTTTGGGCAAAACGTAATAGTATTTTAGATAGAGTTGTTGGAATAAAATATTTTAATGTATACGGACCAAATGAAAATCATAAAGCTGATATGCGCTCGGTTGTGCACAAAGCATTTGAGCAAGTCCGTGATACAGGAAAAGTGCGTTTGTTCAAATCTCTAAATCCAACATATAAAGATGGCGAACAGATGCGTGATTTTGTTTATATAAAAGATGCCGTTGATATGACTTTATATTTTTTAGATAATCCAGATAAAAATGGAATCTATAATGTTGGGGCGGGTAAAGCACGTACCTGGAATGATCTTGTAAAATCTTTATTTAATGCTGTTGGTAAGCCTATTAATATTGAGTATATCGATTTACCTCAGCATCTTGCTGAAAAGTATCAGTACTTTACAGAAGCTAATCTTAACAAAATAAAATCCGCTGGATATAATCAAGCAACAATCTCTTTGGAAGATGGTGTAACAGATTACGTTAAGAATTATTTGTTAAAAAATACTTATTTGGGTTATTGAGAAAAGTATGAGTGAGAAAAGAATTTAAATCTTATGCTCACTCCTTATCTTAATATCTAAAAAGCAGCTTCGTCTTCATCATCAAAAAGATCTTCTTCATCTAATTCGTCGATGTCAAACTCATCTTCCAGGTCTTCTTTCTTTTTGGGTTCATCTTCAAACAAATCATCTTCGTCTTCATCATCGTCATCATAATAATCGTCTTTATCTTCTTCATCATCGTCATAATCATCATCTTCGTCTTTGTTTTTTCTTTTTGCAGCAAAAAGAGAATCGATTCCAAAAATATTTAGATCATTAATAGCAAACGGATTTTCGTTATCATCAACGGCTTGCAAGTTTAATTCGTTCAGTTCCATTATAAAATTACTCCGATTAATCTTATTAATTTCACTTGTTAATTTATATGTGTACAGTAAATCTCCAAATAGAAAAACAAAAATCTTTTAAATATTTTTTTATGGTTTATTATCGAGCAGAACTTATATTGCTTTAGCATAATTTGCAATAGTAGAAATTTTTAGAGGAAAAATTAGGACACTAAATGAAACTAGCAACACTTTGTTATGTAACCGATAAAAAAGCAAACTCAACATTAATGTTGCATCGTGTAAAGAAAGAAAATGATTATCACGAAGGCAAATGGAACGGACTTGGCGGAAAGTTTGAATTGGGAGAATCTCCCGAAGAATGTGCAATTAGAGAAATAGAAGAAGAATGCGGATTAAAAGTTAAATCTGTTAAGATGAAGGGTTTTATAACCTTTCCTTTATTTGATGATAAAGATGATTGGTATGTTTTTCTTTTTACTTCCGATGATTTTACTGGAGAATTAATTGATTCCCCGGAAGGAAATCTTGCGTGGATTAAAAATGATAAGCTGACAGAATTAAATCTGTGGGATGGTGATAAAATTTTTATTCCGTGGTTATTTAAAGATGGGTTTTTTAGTGCAAAGTTTAATTATAAAAATGGAAAGTATGTTAATCATGATGTAAGTTTTTATTAAAAATGACTCTTAACTGATTTACTTAACAACATCGCGCTATCTTATTTCGAAAATCAACAAACAACAAACCAACTCAGGCTAAAGTAATCTTCCAAGCAATTGATGAATTTTTGATCATCGAATATCTACAACAATTGGTTCCGCCTTGTAAACAATTAACGGCACACAAACAATTTTACTCGCTTTTGAATCAATACAACAAAACAATGAATCAAAACAGCAATTAGATTTCTTTAAATAAAGCTAGTTTTCAGATTAAACTTTAGAAAAATAATTTTATTGCTTAATCATCTATTTAAAAACTAAAGGTGGAATTATGAAAAGACTATTATTTGTTTTCGTGCTAATGTTTGCTATTGGATTTATCCAAAC
>CALLZX010000275.1 GCA_937858935.1 uncultured Ignavibacteriales bacterium
CGAAAGTTTGATCATCTTTAATGCTTTAACTTTAAATCCAGCTTTGCATATCATAGATATTATTTCACCAACGTGATTATCATTTACAGCATCAGGTTTTATTATCGCTAATGTTTTGTTACTCAAGTAGAACTCCTATTTTTTTTTATTTTTTTTCTTATCTGATTTTTTACTTTTCTTTTTTGATTTGTCTTCTTTTTTCTTCTCAACCTTTTTTGCTGCTTTAGGTTTTACCACTTTAACTGTAGTTACTTTTTTAACTACTTTTTTAAGAGGTGTCGCCATTTTAACAACAAGCTTTTTAGATTTTAATTTTTCTATAGCTTTTAACATTGTAACACCAATTTCTGCAGGACTTTCAACAACGTGAATACCGGCCTTCTTCATTGCTGCCATTTTTTCTGCTGCTGTTCCTTTTCCTCCGGATATAATTGCACCTGCGTGTCCCATTCTTCTTCCGGGAGGTGCAGTTCTTCCAGCAATAAATCCAACCACAGGTTTCTTAACATTTTTCTTTATGAACTCAGCTGCTTCTTCTTCAGCACTTCCGCCTATTTCACCAATCATAACAATTCCATCTGTGTCTTTATCATCATTAAACATTTTTATGATATCAATAAATCTTGAACCATTTACTGGATCGCCACCAATACCAACACAAGTTGATTGACCAAGTTTTACATCCGATAATTGTTTTACTGCCTCGTAAGTTAATGTGCCAGAACGTGATACAACACCAATTTTTCCTTTATTGTGAATAAAGCCGGGCATAATACCAACTTTTGCGATTCCAGGAGAGATAACCCCTGGGCAATTTGGACCAACTAAAACAATATCTTTACCTTTAATGGAATTATATACTTTTAACATATCATTGGTTGGAATTCCTTCAGTGATACAAATGATATATTTTATTCCTGCACCAGCAGCTTCCAAAATTGCATCTGCTGCAAATGCCGGTGGAACAAAAATTACAGATGAATTCGCTTTCTGAACTTTTACAGCGTCAGCTACTGTATTAAAAACAGGAACTCCTTGAAAATCTGTTCCGCCTTTGCCTGGAGTTACACCAGCAACAACCTTAGTTCCGTATTCAAGCATTTGAGTTGTGTGGAATGATCCTTCACTGCCGGTAATTCCTTGAACGACAAGGCGGGTGTTTTTATCGATTATGATAGCCATAAATAATCCTTTTCTAAATTAAATTTTATGAACAAAAATAAGGAAATTCTATGATAATGATAAATACTTTAAAGGAATGTTAAATGCTAAATGCTCAAGACTAAATGGAATATTATCAAGACTAAAAAACCTTATACCCAATCAAATGCATAACTTCTGTAGAGCCCATTTGAAACGGTTCTTCTTCTTCGAAAATAAATCCAAGATTTTGGTACCATTCTAAAGATTTTACATTTTGTTTCATCACACCGAGCCAGACTCTACTAAAATGTTTTTCCTTTGCGATTCTGTAAGTTTCATTCAAAAGTTTTTTACCAAGACCATAACCTTGAAACTCTGGTAATACATACAATGATGAAACAAAGAATTTTTTGTTAATATAATCTTCAAATAATTTTAACCACCCGGCAGGAACCGAATTTACTTCTGCGATAATTCCCTTTGAAAAGGGATCGTTTAAAATTTCGATCAGCCTGTCTTCGCTGTAATGTTTTTCGAAGTGAGTTAGAATATCTTCTTCAGGAATGAAAGTGTAGGTGTTTTTCCAGGTTGTAAGTAAAATATTTTTTACTATTGAAAAATCTTCTCGGGTCCAGTTGCGAATTGTTATTTCAGCCTGAGATTTCATCTTGTATGTGCTTTGCCAATTGAAATATTTTTTCTTCATCAAATTGCTGTGATAAAATTTGTAACCCAATTGGAAGATTTTCTGAGTTCTTTCCGATTGGAATACTCATTCCAGGAATGCCGGCAAGGTTTGCAGATGTTGTAAAAATATCGCTCAAATACATTTGCAGTGGGTCATCAGATTTTTCACCAATCTTGAACGCAACAGTAGGAGTTGTTGGCGTGATTAACAAATCAACCTGCTTAAAAGCATTATTAAAATCTTCTTTAATCAATCTTCTCACCTTTTGAGCTTTGCGGTAATAAGCATCATAATAACCTGAGGAGAGAACGTAAGTGCCGAGCATAATTCTGCGCTTTACTTCCTTGCCAAAACCCTCTGTGCGGGAATTGAGATACATCTCTTTAAGATTTTTGTAATCATTTGCTCTAAAACCGTAACGTGCACCATCAAATCTGGCAAGATTGGATGAAGCTTCTGCGGTTGTTAAAATGTAATATGTCGCAATTGTGTATTCGGTTTTTGGAAGTGAAACTTCTTTAACTTCATAACCTTCGAGTTTTAGTTCATCAACAATATTTAAGATTGCTGTTTTTATTTCTTCATCAAGTCCATCTGCAAAATATTCTTTTGGTATTCCGATTTTAAGTTTTGTTTCTTTATCTAATGAAGCAGAAAAATCCGGAACAAGTTTTTCTACCGAAGTTGAATCATTAACATCCTTACCTGAAATTACTTCCATTACAATTGCCGCATCTTCAACATTTTTTGCAAATGGTCCAATGGTATCAAACGATGAAGCAAATGCTGTTAACCCGAAACGGGAAACTCTTCCGTAAGTTGGTTTCAATCCAAACACACCGCAAAAAGCTGCCGGCTGTCTTATTGATCCGCCTGTATCTGTACCAAGAGAAACATCGCATAAGTTTGCAGCAACTGCAACTGCAGAGCCGCCGCTTGATCCGCCGGGAACTCTTGTTTTATCCACAGGATTTAAAACATTACCA
>CALLZX010000276.1 GCA_937858935.1 uncultured Ignavibacteriales bacterium
GTAAAAAGTTCTAATCTGCCAAGAAGCATTAAAGCGCTTAAGAGCCATTTGCCAAAGACAGTAATTTCTGAATAGTTACCTGCTGGTCCTGTTTGTCCTAACCCCGGACCGATGTTAGCCATACAGGCCGCAACAGAACCCATAGAAGATTTTAAATCTAAGCCCGTTGTTGAAAGCAGTAATGAACCAAATGCAAAAATTCCGAGATAGGTGAGCACAAAAGCAGATACTTTTGCAATAATTTCATTAGGTACAGCTTTACCGTTATGTCTAACAGGTACAATAGCATTCGGGTGTAATAATCGTTTTACTTCAACCAAACTATTTTTTATAAGCAATTGATATCGAATCATTTTAACACCACCGCTTGTTGAACCGGCACAAGCACCGAGCAGTAACATGATTAAAAAAAATGTCGAAGCAAAAGGTGCCCAAAGTTCATAATCTGCAGTTGCAAATCCTGTTGAAGTTAAAATTGATAAAATACTGAAGGCAACATTTCTAAATGTTTTTTCAATAGGGATTCCATTTGCAATAACAAGATATATAGTAAGTGATATTACAGTAATTGCAATCAGGCCCAGATAGAATTTAAACTCATCATCTTTAAGATAAGAATTAACTTTACCGTGCAATGCGATGTAATGCAATGTAAAGTTTGTACCACCAAGAAACATAAAAAATAGAATAACATATTCTATATATGCAGAATTGTAGTAAGCAACACTAAGTGTTCTAGTGGAAAATCCGCCTGTTGCCAATGTTCCGAACGAATGACAAAGTGAATCAAAAAGATTCATATCACCAAATAATAAAAAGATAACTTCTAACGAAGTAAGAAAAAAATAAATTGCCCAAAGTCTTTTGGCGGTTTCTCTAACGCGCGGATGAAGTTTGTCCTTTGTAGGTCCGGCAACTTCTGCCTGGTAAAGCTGCATACCACCAATACCTAGCAAAGGTAAAATTGCAATAGATAGAACTATAATTCCCATTCCACCAATCCAATGTGTCATACTTCGCCAAAACATTAAACCATAAGGCAATATCTCAACTCTGGGAAGTATCGATGCGCCGGTTGTAGTAAAACCCGAAACTGTTTCAAAGAAAGCATCAGTGTAACTTGGTATCGATCCATGAACAACGAATGGAATTGCACCAAATGCAGACATTAAAATCCAACCAAATGTAACTATTAAATAACCCTCTCTTTTTCCAACATCTTTTCTTTCGGAATTTTTTGTAAAAAACCAGGTTAGTAATCCAATTGAAGAAGTTAAAAAACTTGAAATCAATATTGCGAGTACATCATCGCTTTGATAATAAAAAGAAAATGGAAGTCCAAGCATCATAAAAATGCCTGTGAGGAAAATTAAAAAACCGATTATGTTAATGATAATTTTATAATTCACGAATGGTCTTACTTTTCAAAAAATTTTTCAAGTTTGCTTACAGCATCGGGCAAAGAAAAAACAACTACCTTATCACCAGGATTAATTTTTGAATCGCCAACGCCAATAAATCCTTCATCATTTCTAATGTAACCACCAATAATTGATCCTTTAGGTAAGTTTAGATTTGCAAGATTCGTCTCAGTAATCTCAGATCCATTCTGCGCAACATATTCTAAAAGAACAGCATCTATACCTTCAAGATTATAGTAAGAAACTACTTCGCCTTTTTTAATAAATCTAACAATTTTGTTAGCGGTAATTAATTTTTTATTGATTAGAGCATCAAGACCAATTGTTTGTGTTAACGGAATGTAATCTACCTTATCTACAAGAGCTATAGCTTTTTTAACTCCAAGATGTTTTGCCATTAAGCAGGATATTAAATTGGTTTCAGAATCTTCTGTAACTGCAACATATGCATCAACATCAATTATTCCTTCCTGCGCAAGCAAATCTATGTCTCTTCCATCACCTTTAATAACAAGAGTGTTTGGTAATTGATCAGCGAGTTCAAATGCTTTTTCAGGATCGGAATCAATAAGTTTAACAGACATTTTATCACTTAACAAACCAGCAACACGACGCCCTATTTTTCCACCACCGAGAATCATAATGTTATCAAACCTTATGTTCTCTTTTCCGGCAAGTTTTAAAATAGTTTCGTGCCCTTGTGGTTTAGAAATAACAAACACCTGATCATTTGGTAAAAATTTATCGTTACCTGAAGGTATAATGGTTTTTAGATTTCTGTGAATGGCAACTACACGAAAATCCAGATTGTGATATTCCTGTGCAACTTCAAAAACTTTTTTCTGAATTACTGATGCATTTTTATCTAACCTGATTCCCACTACTGAAAGTTTGCCGCCCTCAAATTCAAGTACATCTGTTGCGGCAGTACGATTGATGAGGTTTACAGTTTCAATTGCTGCAAGTTCTTCAGGATAGATCATAAAATCTATACCAAGTTCACGAAAACTAATTTCAACATCAGGATCTAAATACTCAGCGTTAGAAATTCTGGCAATAGTTCTTTTTGCACCAAGTTTTTTTCCAAGTATTGCTGTGGTGATATTAACTTCCTCAGATGATGTTACAGCTAATAATAAATCTGCTTTTTCAATCTTAGCTTCTCTAAGAGTTAAAACCGAGGTTGAAGAGCCGCTGATAGTAAGTATATCTGCCATTTGATCAGAATAAGTTAGTCTATCATGATCCATATCAATAGCTATAATGTCATGTGATTCACTTGAAAGTTGTTTAGCAAGTTGATAACCAACATCTCCCATTCCAGCAATAATAATTCTCATTGTAAATTCAATTTATTTTGTTATTCAAAGATTATAAATAAATACTTTAATTATTTTGTTTATTACAAACATTTGTGTGCTATCAAATAAAAACTGATCAAAATCGCACTTTTCATTTTAAAAATAGTGTAAACTAACTATTTATTTGTGTCATTTTACATTATAAATTTCATCTGCGAATTGTACCCAGGGGTTATTCTAACGACAGGTCCCTGGGGGAGACCTCAGACTAAATTAGAGTAAATTAAAAACGCCTCACGTGAGGCGTTTTTAGTTTTTAAACAGCAATATTTATTTGGAATATATTTTTTGAAACTCACGTGCTTTCCTGTTTTTCCATCCACCTTTATGGTATGCATATCCAACAACCAGAGGCATTGCAACTGTAGCTTCAGCGTAAACCATTTGTTCCGATGATGTTGATACTTTACCCCACGAACTTGCTTCTTTTAATGTAGAGCCTGATAACGCACCATCTCTTTCATCCGCTACTGTAATTTGAATTGCATATTTGTGCATCTCAGCATCTTCTTGTAAAATGTCTGCAGCGACAACAATATCCTGAGTAAAGTTTTTAGGGACACCACCGCCGATCATAAATATGCCTGTATCTTTACTGTGTAATTTTATTTTTGTCAATTCAAGAAAATCTTTACCCGAATCACAGGATACATGCTTATCAGGATTTTTATGCTGATGCATTACAAAACCAAATCCTGCAGAGCAGTCTGAGAATGCTGGAACAAAAATCGGGACATTCTTTTTATAAGCTGCATACACAACGGAATCGTCTACTTTTGGTCCACCATTTTCATCAAGATATTTTCCAAACTCCCACAAGAATTCTCTTGAAGAATAAGCGCCGGGTTTCATGCTGTCGAAAATGAGTGCAGTTGTATCATCGCAAACTCTTAGTTCATCTTCATCAATAAATGTATCATAGATTCTATCTATATGCAGCTCTCTCATTTCATTATCATCAACCCATTTTGTGCCTTTGTAATGTTTAAATCCCAATGCTTCAAAGAAATCCTGATCAACCATAATTGCACCTGTAGAAACTATAGCATCTACCATGTTGTTCATAATCATATCATAAACAACTTTTTTTAATCCGGCACTGAAAAGACTTCCTGCTAAAGTTAGAATAACTGCACAATCTTTATCTTTGATCATAGCGTCTAAAATATTTGCAGCTCTATTTAAATCTCTTGCTGTAAAAGCCATATCTTCCATTGCATCAACAAGCGCAACAACATTATGCTGCTTAATATCAATATGCTTAACGACATCTTTTAGGTAATCTTTTTTTTCGGACATTTTTTCTCCTTAATGGTTTTAATTTCTTTTTTGGATTAACTGCAAAAAAATATGATTAACTTTAATCACATTCCACATATTAGAAAAAGATTTTTGCAAACCTTAAAATTCCTTGCTTCCAAGGCACTCGATGAGAAACACCATCTTTATTAATAAACTCGTTTCTGTGTTCAACATACCATTTATAATTTCTGAGTAATGCATCTTTGTTTGAAAACTTTGGTTTGTAACCCAAAACTCTTTCTGCTTTTTCTATTGATACAAACGAATCTTTTGAAGCAGTTTCATAAACCCACTTATATAGTGGAGAAAGTCTTAAGGCCTCCAAGAATTTTAATGTATAGATTATGGGTTTTTCCGGTAATCCAACAATCTTCTTTCCAAAGCCTGCATAATCCAAAACTGCCTGATAATCTTCTCTCATAGTTGTAAACACTTTTGCCCCAATGTTAAAAATATCATTAGCAATCTTTTCATCAAGAGTTGCAGTTAGGTAGATTGCTTCACATAAATCCTCAACATCTAAAAGCTGGTAACGATTTTTTCCGTTGCCGATCATAGGAAATCCTTTACCATCCTGAGCCCAATCGAAAAGCAAATCAAAAACTCCGAGTCTTTCAGGTCCGATAAATGATTTTGGACGAAGAATTGGAACACACATTTTTTTTCCTCTAAACTTAATGCATTCTTCCTCAGCAAGAATCTTAGCTTTGCCATAAGGACCAACACCATCAAGTTTATCATTTTCTAATAATGGATGGTGATCAGGAATACCATAAACAGCGGTTGATGATATATGAATGAATCTTTTAATTTTATTCTCATAAGCGGCTTCAAGTAGATTTCTTGTCCCATCAATATCTGTTGAATAAATATCTTCTGGTTTATACAATGGCAGTGCAGCTGCAGTATGAACAATTATATCCTGATCTTTAACGGCTTCTTTAACTTTAGCTTTATCTCTTATATCGCCTGTAATGATTTTTATTTTATTATTCATATCAGGATAATCGAACTCAACAATATCCAAAGAAGTTATTTCATGTCCTTTGGAGTGTAAATTTCTCACAAGATTTATTCCTAAAAATCCTGCTCCGCCTGTAATTAAGTACTTCATTTTGCTCTATAATTATTTAATAATGTGGTATCAAAATTAGTAATTTTGACTAAGGCATCAAACATAGCTTTATTATATAGATGAATAAACAAGATTCTGAAACAGATAACATATTTGAAAATAAAAATTGGATAAGAAATTTTTCTATCTCAATTTTTCTGCATCTGTTGTTCGTAGTTGTCTTTGTTTTCCTTTATGGAATGAAAAATGACAGAAGTAAAATAAATTCTCTGTTTTTTACAATCGATACAAAAGAATTTTCAACAACGAAACAAGATTTAGTAGAAGAACGTAACGATGATTATCCAAATAATGAACAAGAGTTTCCTAAAGAACAAACTTCCGAAACAATTGATGAAATAAAAACAATTAGTTTTTCTGATATAGTTGCAGATACCACAAATTTAGATCAGGTATATACTGAACCAACTTTAAATGTTTCAATTAAGTATCCTAAGGGATGGACGTTCATAGATCAAAACAAAAAGAAGAAACTTGATGGTGTTACTTTCTGGGAAAGTGATGGAATCTATAATCCGCCGCCATATATTCATCTAGAAGTAGTTAGTAATGAAATGTTTATCGAAAAACGATTTAGTTATAAAACTGAATTGGAAAATTATCAAGCATTTTATAACGAACCAGAAGAAATGCAGGGATATTTAACTCAAATCATTTATATCAGAACCGGAAATGATGAAGATTTTAAATTAAAGTTGATGATGAAAGGAAAAACTGAATTTTATTCATTCCAACCTAAATTCTGGGCGATTCTAAAATCTTTGAACTTTGGCACCAGTTTATTTTGAATGGCTTAACATCATTTTTGGATAAAAAATCATACAATGACATAAGTAATATTAATAAACTACAATATTCTTGACTTTTCATCATCTTACCTATATTTTTCCATCCTTTATTTGAAACGATTTAAGGTTTTCGGAGGAAAATTACGTGAAACAGGAAAAATTAACGAAATCAGTGAAAACTGAGGATGCCAATCACAAGTGGTTTCTGGTTGATGCTGAAGGACAAGTTCTAGGAAGATTAGCTTCAAAAATTGCTATGATTATTAGAGGTAAAAATAAACCTATTTTTACAACAAATACTGATACTGGCGATTTTGTTGTTGTCATCAATGCTGAGAAAGTCAGATTGACAGGTAAAAGAGAAAACTTGAAGGAATATAAGAGACATTCAGGCTATCCCGGCGGTCAAACAACTACTGCTTATCGTGACATGCTTGCGAAAAAACCAGCGTTCATTTTAGAAAATGCGGTTAGAGGAATGCTTCCAAAAACCAAATTAGGAAATCAGTTGATTAAAAAATTAAAAGTGTATGCAGGTACTAATCATCCTCATGCAGCACAGCAACCCGAAGCAATTAGTTTAATGGAGAAATGATGGCTGAAAAAATATTTATTGGAAGAAGAAAAACTGCAGTTGCCCGCGTAATATTAAGAAGCGGAAATGGAAAAATTACTGTTAACGATAAAGAGTTTGAACACTTCTTTCCTCAGTTGTTAAGTCGTGAAGATATATTGCTTCCATTCAGAGCTACAGATACATTAGGCAAATTTGATGTTCATGCAAAAGTTAATGGTGGTGGAACAACAGGACAGGCACAATCTGTAAGATTAGGAATTGCAAGAGCACTGCTTGAAATGAATCCTGAATATAGAATTCAATTAAAAGCAGAAGGCTTATTAACTAGAGATCCTAGAATGGTTGAGCGTAAGAAATACGGACAGCCTAAAGCTAGAAAAAGATTTCAGTTTTCTAAGAGATAATCAGAAGTTTAAGAACAAGTTTAAGTTCAAGATTTTTTTTCTTGAACTTAAACATTTATTTAATAATCATACTTTCCGATTTACCACCTGTGTCCCATAATAAAAGGGATGGAAGGTAAAGTTGAAGAAAGTAGAAGATAAACAGGAGCAATATGAAAAAAGTTGACCTAACTCAGCTTATTGAAGCTGGTGCACACTTCGGGCATTTAACACGCCGCTGGAATCCCAAAATGAAATCCTACATCTTTATGGAAAAGAACGGGATTCATATAATCGATTTGAAAAAAACTCAAGCTCATTTAACCGAATCTGCGGAAGAACTTTCTAAGCTGGTTGCTGATGGTAAAAAAGTACTTTTTGTTGGTACAAAAAAACAAGCTAAAAATGTTATCGAAACAGAAGCAAGAAGATGCGGACAAAATTGGGTTAGCGAAAGATGGCTTGGCGGAATGCTAACAAACTTTGCTACAATCAGAAAAAGTGTTAAACGATTGAGCAATATTGAAAAGCAGGAAACTGATGGTACATTTGATAAGATTACAAAAAAAGAAAGACTATTCCTTACAAGAGAAAAAGACAAGCTTAAAAAAGTTCTTGAAGGTGTAGAAACAATGGGTAAACTTCCAGGCGCATTATTTATTGTTGATATTAAGAAAGAAGATATCGCAGTACAGGAAGCACATAGACTTAACATTCCTGTTTTTGCAATAGTAGATACTAATTGTGATCCGGATGAAGTTGATTATTTAATTCCTGCTAACGATGATGCAGTTAAAACTGTTGAGATCATTACTCAATATATGGCTGATGCTGTGATTGAAGGTGACTCACAATTAAAAGAGAAGAAAGCAGAAGAAGTAGCGGAAAAAGAGAGAGTTAAAAAAGAGAGAGAAATTGTTAAGAAAGAAGAGTTGAAAAAGAAATCTGAAGCAAAGACTAAAAAAGATGCTGAAGATGAAGTTAAACCGACTGAAAAATCTGAATAATATTCTCTGATAAATTAAATTTTTGAAAGAAAGGGAATTAACTATGGCTATTACAGCTACACAAGTTAATGAATTAAGACAAAAAACCGGCGCTGGTATGATGGATTGCAAAAAAGCGCTCACAGAATCAAATGGTGATTTTGAAAAAGCAATTGAGATCTTAAGAAAAAAAGGTGCTGCTATTGCTTCTAAAAGAGCAGATAAATCTGCTAATGAAGGAATTGTTGTGGCAAAGATTTCTGATGATCGTAAAAAAGCAACAATGATTGAGGTTAATTGTGAAACAGATTTTGTTGCAAAGAGCGATGACTTTATAAAATTGGCAAATGAAATTGTCGAAGTAACCTTTAAATCTGAATTATCAAACGCACAACAACTACTTGAATCTGATAAAAATCTAAGTGAAAGAGTTGTTGATGTTATGGGTAAAGTTGGAGAGAAGATCGAAGTATCACGCGTATTGACTGAAAAAGCAGAAAATGGTTTGATCGTGGATTATATTCATATGGGATCAAAATTAGGTGTGCTTGTAAAGTTTGATAATGTTTCAGGAAATTCTGATGAATTAATTGAGATTGGTAAAAACATTGCAATGCAAGTTGCAGCAATGAATCCTATTTGCGTTTACAGAGAAGAAGTCCCAACCGAAACAATCGAAAAAGAAATTGATATTTATAAGGAATTAGCTCGTAAAGAAGGTAAACCTGAAAATATTCTTGAAAAGATTGCAACAGGTAAATTGAATAAATTTTATTCCGAAAATTGTTTATTTGAACAGGCTTATATAAAAGACAGCACAAGTTCTAAAACTGTTGGTAATCTTATTGAGGATTACAATAAGAAGAATAAGGCTCAATCAAAGATTAGTTTGTTTAAGCGATTTCATCTCGGCGACGAGAAAAAATAGTTTTTACAAAAAAGGTCTTAATAAAATTAAGACCTTTTTTTATATTTATAAGTAAAGAATCCAAAAAGGTTGTTAATGAGTTCATTAAAATTTAAAAGAGTGTTACTAAAATTAAGTGGTGAATCTTTGATGGGAGTGCAAGGATTCGGTATCTCTTCTGAAGTTTTGGATTTTTTTGCTGATGAAGTTAAAAAAGTCCACGATGTTGGAGTGCAACTTGGAATAGTAATCGGCGGTGGAAATATATATCGTGGCCTCAGTGCTGGTTCACAGGGTATAGATCGCGCAACAGGGGACCAGATGGGGATGCTTGCTACCATGATAAACTCACTGGCCTTACAAAACGCTGTAGAAAAAAAAGGTATCACTACCAGACTAATGAGCGCTATAAAAATGGAAGAGATTGCTGAACCATACATTAGAAGAAGAGCAATGCGTCATCTTGAAAAAGGAAGAGTTGTTATATTGGGTGCAGGAACAGGTCATCCATATTTTACAACAGACACGGCTGCCTCACTTAGAGCTGTTGAAATCGGCGCTGATATAATTGTTAAAGGAACTCGAGTTGATGGAGTATATGACTCAGATCCTGAAAAAAATCCTAAAGCACTGCGGTTTGAAAATGTATCTTACCAGGATATCCTTAAAAAAAATCTGCGTGTTATGGATCTTACAGCTGTTAGTTTATGCCAGGAAAATGATTTGCCTATGATGGTTTTTAATATGGATGTTCCAGGTAACTTACTTAAATTAGTTATGGGTGAACCAGTTGGTACATTTATTAACAATGATAATTCTAAATAAAATTTTAACAATAATTAGTGAGGTGTTATGCACCAGTTAATAAAAGATGCAAATAACAGAATGGACAAAACTTTAGAAGCTCTTAGATCTGAGCTTTCAAAAGTAAGAACGGGTAAAGCAACTACAGCATTGCTTGATGGTGTAAAAGTTGATTATTACGGAACCTTAACACCTATAAATCAGGTGGGAAATGTTACTGTGCTTGACCCTCATACTTTATCAATAACTCCTTGGGACAAAGCAATGGTGAATGTTATCGATAGAGCTATTCTTGAAGCCAATCTTGGTTTTAATCCTATAAGTGACGGTACTAACCTAAAAATACCAGTTCCATTGTTGACCGAAGAAAGAAGAAAAGATTTTGTTAAACTTGTTAAAAAATTTGGTGAAGATTCAAAAGTTGCGATTAGAAACGTTAGAAGAGATGCTAACGAACATCTTAAAAGGGAAGAAAAAGAAAAGAGAATGTCTGAAGATGAATTAAAACATTCAGAAGATGAAGTGCAAAAGCTAACGGATCATCATATCAAACTGATAGATGAAATCTTAAAGCACAAAGAAAAAGAGATAATGGAAGTTTAGTTTTGGGTATTTTTGCTAACCCAACTCATAAAGAGTTGGGTTTTTTTTTATCTTTGAATCAATTATGGTTTATTTAATTTAGTATTTTTGTATAGTGTGTTAAACAATTAAAGCAATAATGAATCCTGAACCAGAGGAAAAAACTAATAATGTAATTTCGTTTTTAAGCAATCCGCTGCTTAGGAATGTAATATTTACTATTGGGGCCATGGCATTGTTCATTTCAGGTGTTATTGTTTACGGTGTAATATTAAATCTCAGAGAAATTTCACTTTCTGAAGCTATGTCTCAGAAAGGATTTAGAAAGCTTAGCGATGTAAATCTTATTGTGGATAGAAAGACTTTTACATTAAGTGTTTATGAAGATACCGTTTTTATAAAATCGTATCGGGTTAGTTTTGGCAGAAATTTAAGTGATAAAAAAAAATTAAGTAACGATGGTGCAACACCAATCGGAACTTATAAAATTTGCAGTATAAGTAACGACCAGACTTATTATAAGTTTTTAAAACTAAATTATCCAAATTTAGAAGATGCTTCTGAAGCATTACGTAAATCTTTTATTACTCAAAAACAATTTAACCAGATAAAATTTGAATTTTATTATGAAGAATGTGTTAGTGCTAATACGGTGCTTGGAGGCAACATAGGAATTCATGGCATTGGAAGATTAAACCCAATCTTCAAAAATCTTCCGTTCGTTTATAATTGGACAGACGGCTCTATTGCTTTAAGTAATGAATCAATTGATGAAATTTTATCAGTAATTAATACAGGAACCCAAGTTGTTATCAAATAATTTTCATAGAGGATTAACAATCCTTCTCCTTTTATTCGGATTAGTTTCCTGTTCTGATAAACAGGAAAAAATTCCGGTACTTGACTTTGAAAACAAAGCTCAGGTATTAGATGCAGTTAAAAAACACTACAATAAAGAAACCCAGGCTGCTTTTGGCGGTTTATTTGATGAAACAGGAAAACAATTTGTCGCAGCAGGATGGGAAATAAATAATGCAGATGATTGGGGGATTAAGTTTATATTTCTAGAAAAATCCGATGATGAGTTTGAATCAATTTATGAAACTGAGTTACTGGATGGCTCATTCAAAGAAAGTTTTGTTGATAAGATTAAATTTTCATCAATTGATTACGATCTCGTTTACTATAATTCACAGGGATATTTTATGGGTAGCGGCGGCGGGGAAGTATTCTCTTATATTATTGATTTAGAAAACAAGCAAGTATACTATGCCCATCTTGTTGTTGAATCACAAACTGCAACTTATTTATTCATCTCAGATAATACGAAGAACAAAGAGTTAATAAACTTTTTTACATTAACATTTAAAAAAGATTATCCCGGTTTAACAATTGTTGAAGATGATATTGTTTTAGACTGATGCAGAATCTTTTCAGAAGTATTTAAATAACTAATTGGGTAACCGAATTAAAATTATTTACAATCAGAATTTTATAGATGTTTAAAAGAGTTTTTATATTCTCAATTCTTTTTCTGCTTTGCAATTCAAAGATAAGTTTCAGCCAATCATACTATGATTTTGAAATTGAAGCCATAAACTTTGAGGGAAATAATTTTTTCTCCGCATCTGATCTATTAAAAAATATTGAAAGTAAAGAAACCCCAATGTGGGTCTGGGTTTTTCTTGATTCGTTTACTCCATTTGGTGATGAACCTGTTTATTTTGACTCCTCTAAAATCTCCATAGATATACTTGCCTTAAAAGAATTATATCGCACCAACGGGTTTTTTAATATTGATGTTAAGCACGATATTGTTGTTGATTCGTCTGATAAAGCGATTGTTATTAATTATTATATAACTGAAAATGAATTTTTGAATTACGGCAATATCAGTTTATTTGGTTTGGATAGATTAAGCGACTATGATTATGGAAGATTGATGAATGAATCATATACAATTGATTCAACAAAAAGATTTTCGGAATCAGAAGTTCAAAGTAACATATCAAAAATTAGAAGATTCCTTGCAAACAACGGATATATTTTTGGCGGTTATGACAGCACAATAGTTACAATTGATACGATTAGGCAGAAGACTGACCTTAGCATATATTTCCATACAGGCGATAAGTACGCAATAGGAGAAACTATTATTAATAAAACAGGATTATCAATTGAACAGATTAACAATAAGCTAATATCAGAAATAGCCGATCTTAAACCGGGTAGAATTTATGATCAATCAGAAATAGATAGAAGTGAATTACGCTTGCTTAAAACGGAATTGTTTACTGCAATTAATATTGATCCAATAATAAGTGACACAATCAATAATACTATACCGGTTGAAGTTAATTCTGCTATAGGATCATTAAATGAACTTTCACCTGAAATTAAAGCTGATAATGAATTTAACAGTTTTAATTTAGGATTGGGCATTGGATATACGAGAAAAAACTTTTTGGGAGATGCAAGAAAGCTATCTCTTTCAACTTCATTTAGGCTGGTAGATATACTTAATATCGATCTTAGTAATATATTTAAATCCGGAGCTGAAAGAGATTCAACTTATCAAGGTGTTTTTGATATCAATCTAAAAATGGAACAGCCATTTCTATTCGGAAGAGCTATATTAACTAGTACTGAAATTTATTTAAGCTCAAAGACTTTTAGTGACTTTTCTGAAAATTCATACGGCGGCAGACAAAAATTTGATTTTGAAATGCCGCCATATACATTTATAACTCTTTTTCGTCCATTTATAAGTTTTGACGTGGCAGAGAGGGAAAATATTGCAAGAATAAATCTTAACGGGATTCAGTTGGATTTAACTGAGACTGATTATAGTTTAACTCCTGGTATTGGCGTTGAGCTAGGTTCATCCAAAACAGATGATATACTATTTCCAACTACAGGTAGTTATCTTTTCTTTACTCCTGAACTTTTTCATTCAAGAACAGATATTAAGTATGTATTAAGACTGATCACAGATCAGATTTTACAAGCTGATTCTAACGAAGTGGGAAATATATACTTTTATAGACTGCAGACAGGATTTTCTAACTACTTGCCTTTATCTAATGACCGAACTACAGTATTTGCTTCAAAAGTAAGAATAGGTTACTCACAACCTATTACAGGATCAGATAATCCTAAAGTTCCTGCAGAAGAACTAATTCCCCCAAATAAAACATTTTATGCGGGCGGTAGTAACTCTGTTAGAGGATGGAAATCCAGAGAATTGATTCCCAAAGACTCCGTGGAATATTATGGGTACACCACAGAAACCGATGCTATCAGAGGAGGAACCTTCTGGTTTGAGGGATCTTTTGAAGTGAGACAAAAACTAAATGAGTATTTTGGATACGCTGTCTTTGCTGATTATGGTAATACCTGGAATGGATGGAAAAATGTTAGAATAGATGAAATAGCCGTTGCCGTCGGTATGGGAATTAGAGTATATACACCAATCGCCCCGTTTAGATTAGATTTTGGAACAAAATTTTACAATCCTGAAGACCAAAAAACCATTTTTAGAAAGAATTTTCTTGATAATCTAACCATCCATTTTGGTATTGGAGAGGCTTTCTAATCTTTGCTAAGACCCTATAATTCGCTATCTTTCCAACCCTTTTATAGAAGTAATATATGATTTTAAGCATGACAGGTTACGGCAAAGGAACTGCCTCAAATGGTAAATGGCAGGCTGATGTCGAAGTTAAAAGTATCAATAGCAGGTATCTGGAAGTTTTTCTTAAATATCCGCCTCTTCTTGCTAATAAAGAATACGAATTAAGAGAATTAATTAAGTCTAAAATCAGACGTGGAAAACTGAATGTAAGCATTCAAATCAAAAAGAACGGATTTGAAGATGAAGCAGTTTCTCTGGATGAATCAAGATTAAAAAATTATCTGGCTCTCATAAAGAAGATTAAAAAATCTGCTAAGATTACAGACAAGATTAAGTTGGATCATATTTTAATGAGTCGTGATATTTTTTCAGCATCAGTTGAGGAAATAAGCGAGAGTGATTTTGAGGTAATCAAAAAATCACTTCTGCTTTCTTTGGATTCGCTAATGCAGATGAAGAAGAATGAAGGCAACGAATTAGAAAAAGATTTGAAAAAGCGCATTAAGTCAATTGAAAAATATCTTGACTTTATTGAAAAAGATGCACAGCCAAGTGTTGGTGAACATTTTGCAAAGTACAAAGAAAAAGTAAAAAATCTTCTTGAAGATAATGCCGGCATTAATAACGACAGACTTGAAACTGAATTAGCAATGATGGCCGAACGCGCTGATATAACTGAAGAATGTGTAAGATTAAGAAGTCATATAAAGTTTCTTTTAAGCAGTGTTGATAAGGAAGAAGACCCGGGAAGAAAACTTAATTTTCTTTGCCAGGAAATGAATAGAGAAGCAAATACAATTTCTGCTAAAACACTTTCTACTGCTATTACTCATAACTCTGTTCATATAAAAGAAGAGATTGAAAGAATACGAGAACAAATCCAGAACATAGAATAAATTGGAGAACAGAGGAAAGATAATTGCAGTATCATCCCCAAGCGGCGGCGGAAAAACTTCTATTGTAAAGCAGCTGCTAAAAGATTTTCCGGATATTGTGTTTTCTGTTTCTGTAACTACAAGACCAAAGCGATCCAATGAAGTTAATGGTGTTGATTATTTTTTTGTAAGTGATGAAGAGTTTGAGAAGAAGATTAAGAATGATGAGTTTATTGAGTGGGAAAGATTTTACGATTATTATTACGGCACATTAAAAAGTTTTGTTGATGATAATATCAGCATTGGTAAATCTGTTCTTTTTGAAGTTGATGTTAAAGGAGCTTTATCATTAAAGAAAATTTATCCTGAAAGTATTTTAATTTTTATAGATCCGCCTTCTTTTGAAGAACTGGTTACCCGGTTAAAAAACAGAAAAACCGAAAGTGAATCAGATCTTCAGAAAAGAATTGATAGAGCAAAAATGGAATTGAGCTTTAAGAAGGATTTTGATTATATTTTCGTTAACGATGAACTTCAAAAAGTATATAAAAGCGTAAAAAGTTTAATTAAAGAAATAATAAATAAGGAGTGATAAAATGGATATAACACCAGTAGATTTAAGAGATATAGACAAGCGAACCGAAAATGTTTACGAAGCTATTTCGGTTGCTGCTTTAAGAGCCAGACAGGTTAATACTGACAACAAAATTGAATTTAGTGCAATGATGAACACAATTCCTTCAAGCGGTTCTGATGATGAAGCAGAAGATGTTACTAACCCGATTCAATTGAAAATGGCAATTGATTTTGAAAAGAAACCAAAGCCGCATCTACAAGCATTAAACGAATTACTTGCCGGCGAAGTTAAGTTTAAATACAAAAAGTAAATTTATTCGTTTGTTCTTGTTCTGTTTTTATTTTTGTCATTCCCACGAAAGTGGGAATCTGTTTTTTAATTGATTATTTGGATTCCCGTTCCTGCCTACCGTCAGGCAAGTTTATGGGAATGACAATTTTAAAGCAATTTATTATAAAACATTTTTCTAATCACCAAAATTATCTTCTAAAAAATGAAATCATCCCCAAAACAAAAAATTATTGAAGCACTAAAAGATCAGCAAGCTATTTTTGGTGATGATCTGTTTGAAGAAAAATCTAATCTTAAAAAATCCAAAACCACCGCTCCGGTAAAAGAAATAATTCCAAGAGAAACATCACGCAGAACTACAGTTGTAAAAGAACCAATAGCAAAACCAGTAGCTGTAAAAAATTCTGTTAAAGGTGATTGGGAAAAAGCAGAATCATTAGAACAGTTAAACAGCTTAATTTGTAATTGCACCAACTGCGTTTTGCATAAAGGAAGAAACAAATTTGTTTTTGGTTCGGGTAATCCAAATGCTGATGTGATGGTTATTGGTGAAGGGCCCGGCGCTGAAGAGGATAAACAGGGTTTACCGTTTGTTGGCAGAGCAGGACAACTTTTAACAGATATTCTTAAAGCAATTAAGTTCAGCAGGGATGAAGTTTTTATCGGCAACATAGTAAAATGCCGCCCGCCGGATAACCGCACTCCTTTACCTGAAGAAATGGAAACTTGCATTCCTTATTTAGCAAAACAAATTGAGCTGATTAAACCAAAACTTATTTTGTGTTTAGGACTTACTGCTGCAAAAGGTTTGTTAAAGAAAAAAGACAGCTTAACAAGTTTACGCGGACAGGTTTTTGAATACGAAGGTATTAAAACAATGGTAACATTTCATCCCGCAGCACTGCTGAGAAATCCAAACTGGAAAAAAGATTGCTGGGTTGATGTGCAGAAGTTTAGAAAACTTTATGATGAGATGCAGTAACCTCACCCTTTTATCCCTCTCCTTGCAAAGGAGAGGGAATTTAAAACCCTTCTCCTTAATAAGGAGAAGGGCAGGGATGAGGTTGAGATTAATAAGATGATTTGAGGATTTAGTATGACAAAACACTTCAATAAAACCTCCGAAAAAGAAAAACGAAGAACTCTCCGAAAAGAACAAACCTTTTGCGAAAACATACTCTGGCGTTATTTAAGGGACAGACAATTACTTGACTGCAAGTTCAGAAGACAATACTCCATAGACCAATTTGTGATAGACTTTTACTCCCCTGAAATTAAATTTGCTATTGAATTAGATGGCGATGTCCATAATAATCCCGAACAAAAAGAATATGATATAAAACGCCAGGAATATTTAGAAAAATTTGGAATTACTTTTTTACGCATAACTAATGATGAATTACTTGGAAATGCAAATATAGCTTTTGCAAAAATTGAAGCTGTCATCAAAAAATTAAAACAAAGCTAACCTCACCCTTTATCCCTCTCCTTGTAAAGTCGAATGATCCCGACTTGTCGGGGGAGAGGGAAT
>CALLZX010000277.1 GCA_937858935.1 uncultured Ignavibacteriales bacterium
CTGCCTCCGCACATACCTTCCAGCTGTATATCATTCAAGTGCACCTGTAATGGTTTCTGAAACAAATAACAATTCCGAAGTGTCCAGTAATTATTTGGGATTAGATTATACAATTGCTGAAGGCAGTTATGATGGCGAAGATATTCAAATGATGAAATTGAATTTTTTAATTGCCAATACTCAAGACCATACTAATTTTAATTTGGAAGGATTTGGATATACTGGCGGATATCGAGTTTCAGGACTTAATGCAAATTATGATGGTGATAAAACATTTATTGGATTGGGAACTGATCTTAAGTTCAATGTAAACTTTAAGTTTGGCGAGTTTAAACTTGGTACAGGTATAAATTTGGGATTGGGAATGGAGTTTGGTGAATATTTTGAATTCAGAAAAAATGCTGGTAATGCGCACATCATTGATGATGAAAACAGTATGGTCTTCGTGATGTTTTCAGCAACACCTATGATAAGTTATGAATTTTCTGAATCCACAATTCTTTCAGCTCAAATAAATGCTGGCATGCCGGGCGGACTTTCACCAAGCGTCGTTCTTAATCATAATAGATTTACATATTGGATAAGCTGGTTGCCGGATAATGATCTATTTGATAATAATTACGGAGTTAGATTAACTCTGGGGGTTATGATCGGTTTGCAGGATTTGCATTTAAATTTTTGAGCATTAAGATTTTAACACTTCTTAACATTTCTTATGTTTTTTTAACATCACTCCGACTTTTTATTTAACTTTGCATTGTAAAAACAGGAATTGTTATGGATCAATACACAGCAGAAAAACTTAAATCAATTGTTGGGACACAAAACTTTTTTGATTCCAAAGAAGACAAACTTGTTTATTCTTACGATGGCACTCCTGTTTATCAGCAGCTTCCTGAAGCTGTATTATTCCCCCAAGATGAAGAGCAGATTTCCCAAATATTAAAACTTGCAAACCAGGAAAAATTTAATGTTGTTCCTCGCGGCTCCGGAACTGGTTTAAGCGGCGGTTCCATTCCTGTTGAAAACTCTGTTGTAGTTGTGATGACACGATGGAATAAAATTCTTGAAGTTGATGGCGATAATCTTACTGCATGGGTTCAGCCCGGCGTTGTAACTGGGGCATTACAAAAAGAAGTCGAAAAACTTGGGTTATTTTATCCGCCAGATCCCGGAAGTTTAAATGTTTGTACAATAGGCGGTAATGTTGCAAACAATGCCGGCGGCTTACGCGGACTTAAATACGGTGTAACAAAAAATTATGTTCTTGGAATTGAAATGATTCTTCCAAATGGTGAATTGCTAAAAGCCGGTGGAAAGAATATGAAGGATGTTGCAGGATATAATCTTAGAGATTTTATTATTGGAAGTGAAGGTACGCTTGGTATCGTCACAAAAGTTTTATTGAAATTAATTCCTAAACCATCCCAGGCTATTACTCTATTAATTTACTTTGATAAACTTGTGGATGCTGGAAAAACCGTTTCTGATATTATTGCTTCTCACATCGTTCCTTCAATGATGGAATTTTTAGATAACACAACAATCAATTGTGTTGAAGATTATACGCACATCGGTTTGCCAAGAAAAAGTGAAGCAATTTTATTAGTTGAAGTTGATGGAAGGGGAGCAGAAGTTCAGGAAGATGCTGAGCTGATTAGAAAAATTGCTGTAAAAAATAATGCATCAGCGCTTAAAGGTGCGGCTAATGAAGCGGAAGCAAATGTTTTAAAGACAGCAAGGCGGAGTGCTTTTAGTGCGCTTGCAAGACGAATGCCTACAACCATTTTAGAAGATGCAACTGTTCCAAGGAGTGAACTTCCTGTAATGATTGAAAGAGTTGCTAAAGCTGCAAAGATGTTTGATGTTATGATTGGAAATTTTGGTCACGCGGGTGATGGTAATCTTCATCCAACCTGCCTAACTGATGAACGTGATTCTAAAGCGCTTGAGAGAGTTCACAAAGCTTTCGATTTTATTTTTAATGAAGCAATTAAACTTGGCGGAACAATTACCGGTGAACACGGTACGGGTTTAGCTAAAAAGCATTTTCTGGAACAAGTTGCCGGGCCAGCTGGGGTTGATATGATGAAGAAAATAAAATTAGCTATTGATCACAATAACATCTTAAATCCCGGCAAAATATTTACAATCTCACCAAAGTGTGAGGGACATATGCCAACCAAACGCGAACAGATAAAAGATTTTCATGTCTAAAGAAATTGAGTATAAAGAATTATTAAAAATTCTCCCGCACGATGATATACTTCAGCAATGTATTCATTGTGGAATGTGTCTTGCAACCTGTCCAACGTATGATATCACAAAATTAGAACGATCATCTCCACGCGGCAGAATTAAGATGATTAAGTCTGTTGCACGTGGTGAAATGGAAATGAGCAGAATCTTTGCTGATGAAATGAATTTCTGTCTGGATTGCCAAGCTTGTGAAACAGCTTGTCCAGCCGGAGTTAAATATGGCAGAATGGTTGAAACAACTCGTGTTGTTATTGATAATACAAAATATGTTTCAAAGTTTGGTGTTACAATTAAGAGATTTGCTTTAAGAAAAATTGTTGCATCAAGAAATGGGTTAAAGTTTATTTCTAGATTATTATGGCTCTACCAAAAGACTGGATTGCAAAAAGTTGTTCGATTAAGCAGAATATTAAAATTATTTTCTAAAAATCTTGCTGAGATTGAAACTCTTTCACCTGTTATTGCAGATAAGTTTTCCGATACACAAATAAAAGAAATTGAACTGCCGAATGGAGAAGTGAAATATAAAACTGCTTTTCATTTTGGTTGTTTGATGAATACAATGTTTGCAGATATTAATATCGATACGATTGATGTTTTTAAAGAATGCGGATGTAAAATTATTACCCCGCAGGATCAGGTTTGCTGTGGATCATTGATGGGACACAATGGTGATATGGAATTTGCGTTAAAGCTTGCCAGAAAAAATATTGATGCATTTGATAAACACGATTACGATTTTTTGATTTCAAACTCTGCCGGCTGCGGAGCCTTTATGAAAGATTATGCACATTTACTTGAGGATGATCCTGCATATGCTGAGAAAGCAAAACGATTTTCATCCAAAGTAAAAGATGTTATGGAATTTTTTTCGGAACAAAAACCTGAATTAATATTCAATCTTGAACTTGAACCTGAACTTACGACTTATCATGATGCCTGTCATTTAATTCACGCACAAAAAGTTTCTACTCAACCAAGAGAAGTGATAAAATCTTTACCTGGTGTTAAATACTCAGAACTTGAAGAAGCAAGCTGGTGCTGCGGCAGTGCAGGAATTTATAATGTTGTTAGATATGATGACGCAATAAAACAGCTTGAACGAAAAATGAGCAACATTAAAAACAC
>CALLZX010000278.1 GCA_937858935.1 uncultured Ignavibacteriales bacterium
ATTGCTAAACAAAAAGTTGTAATCTTTAAACCAAATATCGATACAAGATATTCTACAAATTCAATTGTATCTCACAGCGAACAATCCCTTCCCTCAATTCTCATTAAAGATGTAAAAGAGATTTTAGATTTGGTTGAAGATGCACAAGTAATTGGGATTGATGAAGCACAATTTTTCTCAAGCGATCTGGTAAATGTTTGCAACCAGCTTGCAGATGATGGTAAACGGGTTATTGTTGCGGGATTGGATATGGATTATCGCGGTGTTCCTTTTGAACCAATCCCGCAAATACTTTCTGTTGCAGAGTATATTACAAAACCACTCGCTATTTGTGTTGAATGCGGAAATCCGGCAGACAGGACACAGCGAAAAACTGCTTCTGCAGAAAGAGTTGTTGTTGGTGCAGCCGATGTTTATGAAGCACGCTGCCGCAAATGCCATTACATTCCAACTGAAGAGAACCATTAATGAATTTTGAATCATTCATACGTGGTATTTTTGGTTTAGCATTACTAATCGGCATTGCATTTCTTATATCAAACAATAAGAAAAAAATTAATTGGAGGTTAGTTGGTTCAGGCTTCGTGCTTCAAATAATTTTTGCAATTCTTATTCTCCGGGGTGATTCACTTCGTTCGTTCTTCGTTCCTTTCGGATGGCCAAAAGATTTTTTTAATTCAGTTAGTTATGTTTTTGTTTTGATATTAAACTTTACAACCGAAGGTGCAAAATTTGTTTTCGGAAATCTTGCTCTCGCTCCCGGCAATGAAGGGAATCTCGGTTTCTTTTTTGCATTCCAGGTGCTTCCTACGATAATTTTCTTTGCAAGCCTGATGTCGGTTTTTTATTACCTTGGTATAATGCAAAAGATTGTTCAAGGCATGGCTTGGGTTATGGCAAAAGTTATGGGTACAAGCGGTGCTGAATCACTTTCCTGCACAGCAAATATTTTTGTTGGACAAACTGAAGCGCCATTAATGATAAAACCATTTATAAAAGGAATGACACAAAGTGAACTTCTTACGATTATGATTGGCGGAATGGCTACAATTGCGGGCGGAGTTATGGCAGCTTATATTCAGATGCTTGGTAGTGCGTACGCAACTGCTCATGGTATTCCTCTTATTGAAGCACAACAAATGTTTGCAACACAATTACTAGGCGCAAGTGTAATGGCATCCCCCGGTGCAATGATGATTGGAAAAATTTTAATTCCGGAAATTTCTGAATCAGAAACTAAGGGCACAGTAAAAGTTTCAATCGAAAAAAATTCAAGCAACGTTATTGAGGCAGCAGCAAATGGTGCAAGTGATGGATTGCAGTTAGCTTTAAATGTTGGTGCAATGTTACTTGCTTTTATTGCGCTTATAGCATTAATAAATTTTTTGCTAAATGGATTTGGAGATCTTGTTGGATTAAATTCCTATTTGATAACAAATTTTGGTCAGCCGCTAAGTTTTCAACTTATGATTGGATTGGTATTACAGTTTGTTGCTTACGGAATTGGTGTGCCCTGGCACGATGCACTTACTTTCGGAAGTTTACTAGGAACTAAAGTAGTGTTAAATGAATTTGTTGCTTATTCCGATATGGGTAATCTTGTACATACAGGTAAACTTGTTAATGAAAAATCTATTCTCATGGCTACGTATGCATTATGTGGATTTGCAAACTTTTCCTCTATCGCAATTCAAATTGGTGGACTTGGACCGCTTGCACCAAACAGAAAATCGGATATTGCCGCACTTGGAATTAAAGCGGTTATTGGCGGCGTGCTTACAACATTATTAACTGCAACTTTAGCCGGATTATTTTTTGCTTTCTAATGGTTGATTTAAATTTTAAATACAAAGCACTTATTGAGTTTCTAAAATCTCAGGCTCCTTTTGAACCAGAAATATCAATTATTCTTGGCAGCGGCCTTGGAGATTTTGCTGAGCAGCTTCAAATACATAAATCAATTTCTACTACTGATATTCCTGGTTATCCTGCGTCAACTGTGGTTGGGCATAAAGGTAAAATACATTTTGCTGAGTACGAAAGTAAAAAACTAATTCTGTTCCAGGGAAGAGTACATTATTATGAAGGATACAACATTAATGAATGCATAATTCCTGTTTTTATATCACATAAACTTGGCACTAAAAATCTATTACTTACAAATGCAGCAGGCGGAATAAATAAAAATTTTACTCCCGGCGATTTAATGTTAGCAACTTCATTAAATGGAATATTAATTAAGAAAGAACTTACAGAGCTGATTGGTTTAACAAATCTTGGAGGTAAAAATAATTTTATAAATTTGTCTGGAACTAAATTTAATAATCTTATCATAACAGCAGCTAAATCAGAAAACATAAATCTTAAGCAAGGTGTTTACTGGTTTACAAAAGGACCAACCTACGAAACTCCCGCGGAGATTAGATTTTTTGCAAAGTATGGTGCAGATGCAGTTGGAATGTCCACCGTTCACGAAGCAGTTTATTCATCCTATCTTGGAATGAAAACAGCAGCAATTTCCTGTATTACCAATTTTGCTTCCGGTATTTCAGATCAAAAACTTTCACACAGCGAAGTAACAGAAACAGCAGATAGAGTTAAAAATACTTTTTCAAGATTGGTTAAAGCAATAATAAATCTGATATAAATATTTTAAAGTTTTTTAGTTGAAAAAATAAAAGATTCATTTTGATAAATAATTAATAAATCATTCGAAAAAGGAATTATTTATCATCAATAATTTCCAAGAATTAAAAAGCTGTTTTTTCAACAAATCATTACTTTTTTACTCCACGATCAATCCCAAATCCTTAATTTTTATTGACTTTCTTAGCCTTTACCCGTAAGTTTGACAGCTATTTTTTTAAAGACCCTTTTAGTCACTAAAATTTATTAAAGCATGAAAGAATACAGATTTAAGATCATTCTCATCCTAGCATTTACTGCATTAAGCATTTATTTGCTATATCCTACTTTTCAGGATTATCAGAACAACAAATCATTAACTGCAACTCTTGAAGCTACCAGAGACAAGGTACAAAAGCTAAACCCGGATTTATCAAAAGATCAGGTAGAAAAGCTGGTTACTCTCGTTGAAGACAGCATCAAAATTGCTGATCCTTCAATCCTTGATGCTAGAAAAAAACGAGTTAAACTCGGCTTGGATCTTCAGGGCGGTATGAGGGTTGTTCTGGAAGTTAATACCGGCAAATTATTAGAGAAAATTGCTAACAATCCAGATGATGTTTTCAAAAAGGTATTAGCAGAAGCTCAAAAAGAAGCTTTAAAAACTGATGAATCAGTTGTTGATATACTTGGCAGAAAATTTCTGGAAAGGAATATAAGATTAAGCAGATATTACGGAACTATTAGACAAGATGATGCTGAAATTATGGATGAATTAACAAAATCATCCGAAGATGCTGTTAATCGCGCAATGGAAATTATTAGAAACAGAGTTGATCAGTACGGTGTTTCTGAACCTTCTATTTCAAGACAAGGAAGCAGAAGAATTATTGTTGAACTTCCTGGTGTTGCAAAAGAAGAAGAGGCTAAACAGCTTTTACAGGGCACTGCTTTATTGGAATTCAGGTTGGTTAAAGATGCTGAGTTAACTTATCCAATTATGCAAAGAATTGATGATGTTCTTGCAAAGAGAACTGAATCAGGTGTTAAAGATTCATTAGGTAATGATGTTGCTTCATTGGATACTACGACAAAGAAAACTGATACTACTTCTCTTACGGATTCAACTTCGCAGCTTTCAGAGGATGAACAAAGAGCGAAATTTCAAGTTGAGCATCCGTTCTTTACTGCAGCAGTTTTAAATCCTCAAAGTCCTTTCGCTGACGCTTATGTTAGCAAAGATGATAGAAACAAAATTGAATATTGGTTAGGCTTACCTGAAGTACAAAAAGTAATACCCGATAACGTTGAATTTGTATTTTCAGCAAAACCATTTACCTCCGAAGATGGCAAACAAATTTTTGTTATGTACATGGTTAACAAAACACCTGAACTAACAGGTGGTGTTGTTACAGATGCCCAAGCTAACATAGATCCAAGTACATCAACGCCTGTTGTAAATATGGAAATGAATTCCGAAGGTGCAACTGATTGGGCTAGAATAACAGGAGCAAACGTTGGAAAAAGAATTGCGATTATGCTTGATGGTGTTGTTTTTACTGCCCCAAATGTAAAAGGCAAAATTCCTGGCGGTCGCTCACAGATTGAAGGCTCTGAAAGTATGGAAGAAGCCAAACTGCTTGAGATTGTACTTAAAGCCGGTGCCCTTCCCGCCCCTGTTGATGTAATTGAAGAAAGAATTGTTGGACCATCTTTAGGTCAGGATTCTATATCAAGCGGATTTAGTTCTGCTATGATAGGTTACATAGCTGTAGGATTATTCATGATTTTTTACTATCGACAAGCTGGAACAGTTGCTGCGCTTACTCTGGTACTTGTCATACTTTTTATAATGGGTATTCTAGCAGGATTTAGTGCAACACTTACACTGCCTGGCATTGCAGGTATCGTACTTACAATTGGTATGGCTGTGGATGCAAATGTGCTTATCTTTGAAAGAATAAGAGAGGAAATGGGAACTGGTAAAACAATGAAAGCTTCTATTGATAGCGGTTTTTCAAGAGCTTATTCAGCTATTATCGATTCAAACATTACTACTTTTTTTACAGGAATTATTCTTTATCAATTTGGTACCGGCCCTGTTCAGGGATTTGCGTTAACCTTAATGATTGGTATTGCTGCCTCATTATTCGGTGCCCTTGTTATTTCAAGACTTGTGTTAGATGTCCTCGTTTCAAGAGGCCTTAAAATCAGCGTAGGTTAAAATTTTTATTAAGGAGTTAATTTATAAATGCGAGTATTTCATAATTTAAATGTAGATTTTTTAAGTAAGAGAAAGTTTTTCTATATGTTTTCTCTTGCTTTATTCTTAATCGGATTACTAAGTGTTCTTTTTAAAGGGTTAAGCTTTGGTATTGATTTTAAGGGTGGATCCGAGATTGTTCTTCAATTTGATAAACAAATTGATATAGCAGAAGTAAGAAAAGATATTGAAAATATCGGACTTGGAAATGTTGAGGTTAGAACATTTGGTGGGGAAACTGGTGCTCTTATCAGAACTGAACTTCAGCAGCTGCCTGATGACGTTTACCCTACTGTTGTAAAGAGTATTGAAGATGAAATAAAAAGCATTGTCCCAAATGTTGTTTATAATGTTGTTGAAAAAACACCTACTTCAATCACATACTCCTTTCCAAATCCTGATACTACTAACCTGATTTCGGAAAAACTTTTTGCAGCTGGATTTCAATCAGGTAAAGTTTCTGAAGAACCTGATAACACTCAAATTGACGTGAGTGTTGGTATCTCTGAATGGATTAAAGAAAATCTTAGAGAAAAAATTAAGAACAATTCTTTTAAAGTTATTAAAGAAGATCGAGTAGGACCCAAAGTTGGTGACGAGTTAAAAAGAGATGCAGTGATTGCTGTTTTCTTATCTTTGCTTGTAATTCTTATTTACTTAGGTTTTAGATTTAAGTTCGTTTTTGCTGTTGGTGCAGTAGCTGCGCTTTTCCATGATGTCTTGATTACTCTTGGACTTTACGCTGCATTGTATGGAGTTATACCTGGCTTAAACTTAGATATTGATCTTTCTGTGGTTGCTGCGTTCCTTACACTTGTTGGTTACTCAATTAATGATACAGTAATCGTGTTTGATCGTGTAAGAGAAAATATGAAAATCCATAAAACTCTACCTTTGGTGGAAGTTATAAATAAAAGTATTAATCAGACGATGAGCAGGACTATTATTACTGCTTTTACAACTTTAATAACTGTATTTATTCTTATGCTTTTAGGCGGAGACGTTTTAAGAGCATTTGCTTTTACTCTTTTCTTCGGTATAATAATCGGAACTTACTCTTCAATTTTCGTAGCAAGTGCGTTTGTACTTGAGTATGCTGAAAAGACAAAGAAGAAAGTTCAATTTTCTTAAGAATTAAATTATCATTAAAAAAAAGCCGATGATTGTTCATCGGCTTTTTTTATGATTCAAGATTATAAGTTTAATTTATCTATACTCTTCTCTAATTAAGACCAGGCAATTTCCAACTGCTCTTTCCCCTGTAATATCAGATGGACTATTAACCACTTTATTATTTATAACCATGGCAGTTGATCCGCCACCATCTAAATTTAGTCCTTGATATATTCCTTCATCAATCATTAAGTCAGCAAACTCCAAGAGACTCATTCCACGACTCATTTGTTGTCTTCCATCAACGGTGATAAAGTAAACGGTTGTGCTGTCTTTAGAAAAACCAACTCCTGTTCTTGGATGTCTGTTTTCAGAAAATCTCTGAATTACACCTTCAATATTTAGATTAGATTTAATAAGACTTTTCCCATCTTTAACAAGTTGAGGCCAACCGCCAGTAAGACTTCGAATATTTGTAAAGTTTGGATTTAACTTAAGAAGAAGTTTAATCGTATCACCAATTGCAAATTCTCTCGAGAGATAGTATGCATATTTATTATTTGCTGAAATTATAAGTCCATCGTTAGGAATCTGTGTATGCCCTGCCTGCTTAATAGAATCACCAATTGTAAAAAAAGTGGTATCAGCTGATTGTCCGGCTGGAATTAATAAAACTTCGCTTACTGCCCATTTTTCGGGAACAACCGGGGTATAATTTCCTTGAAATGAATTATAAATTGTAATTGAATTGCTATCCGCTTTAGAATTGATTCGTCTGATTTCTTCAATTGTTCCATCGGGGAAAAATACGTTTCCTGAGAAGACGAATTGTTCTAGTAATAGTCTATTATCGTAAGTTATGGCAAACTGAGAATTTACAAATGTATTAAATGGCGAGTCTGTGAATTTAACAGCTTTAACAAACTTACCTTCAGAAATCATATTGTTAATTACTTCACCATCCTGTTCGAAAAAATCCGCGTTTAATGCCGCTATAACTTGATATCCTGAATCTGAAAGTGCTTTTGATATATCACTTGTCTTTTCTCTTTCATTCAAAAGGTTTTTAGCCTTAACAGAACTTAAATAATAACGGCCCTGCGATAAATTAACTTTCAATACATTAATCATAAGAGTATCTGTGGAGTTGATTATTGTTTTATGAACAACTCCCGGAAATACAATTTTCTCATCAATCTTTTTTTGGGCATTTGATATGGTAAAAAGTAGGCAGAGTAAAATGATAAGATTTTTCATGAATATAAATTCCCACTAATTCTGAAGTAAAATTTTTCAGTTAACTTTTACAATAACCATAGTCATATCATCATTAGGCAGAGCTGAACCTCTAAAGTATTTTACTTCACTCCATACTTTATTCATTACCTCTGTTGAGCGAGTGTTTGCTTTACCTTTTAAAATTTCGGTAAGTTTTTCTTCACCAAACATTTCATCCTTTTCATTCATTGCTTCAGTAATTCCATCTGAAAAGAATGCAAATATCTGATTTGATTTTGTTTTTATTTCAACTTCCTGTAAAGTTCTATCAAACACTTCGCCTTTTTCTAGTCCTAAACCAATGCCTTCGGTTTTAATCGATTCAACAGTTCCATTATTAGCAGTGAGTAGCGGCATATGACCGGCACGGCAGAATCTAACGGTTTTATTCTCAGTATCAAATAAAGCAAGTGTCATAGTTATAAACCAGCTTCTCTCAATAGATTCATATAACCGTTTATTAATTTCTATCAATATTTCTTTTGGACTTGTACTTATTTTTGTTGCTATCTGAACCATCGTTTGTAGTTTTGTCATATATAATGATGCAGATAATCCTTTACCGGAAACATCTCCAACAGCAACAAATAATTTAGTATCTGAAAGTTGAATAAGATCATAATAATCACCACCTACTTGCATTGCAGGAATCATTTCACCACATATATCTAAGCCATTAAGATTAGGAACACATTTGGGTAATAATCCTTGCTGTATTTTTCTTGCAAGATCAAGATCCCTTTCAATTTTTATTTTCTCAGATTCAGATTGATAGAGTCTTGCATTTTCCAATGAAATAGCTATTTGATTTGCAGCGGCATTTAAAAGCTCAAGATCTTTACCGCCAAATTTAGATCCCGAATACTTTAGACCAAACAAAAGTGCACCAACAACTTTCGATTTTACAATCATCGGTATTATTGAATAAACACCTTCTTCAATTAATCTGTCGGCTTTATCGGGAAAAACTCTAATGAAGTCTTGTTGTTCGATTACAGGAGTATTTGATACTAACGCTTTTTCATTAAAGACGGCAATGAGATTAGATTTTTCAATTGTACAGTTTGGATTTGAAAATCCTATGCCACGGGATAATGTTAATATATCTTTTGAATAATCTCGTAATAGAATTCCAAACTTATTAATTTTAAGTGCATCAATAAAAGTTGCACATGTAAGATCGAGTATCTTATCAGTTCCCACTACGGTTGATACATCATTGCTAAATTGAATAAGTACTTTTTGATAGGCAAACTGTTCCGGATAAAATTTTCTTGTAAGGAAATCCTGAAATCGATCTTTAGTTGATTGAAAAACAAATGCAAAAATCAGAAAGAAAATACCAGCAACAAATCCCTGATTATCTGCACCGACAAAACTACCTATACCTTGCCCTAACAAATAAATAACTACAAAATATATTCCAGCAACAGTAGCCATTGCGGCGCCATAAATAATCGAATTTCTAATAACAATACTAACATCAAGTAGATGATATTTTAATATTGCATATGCGTATGCAACCGGAACAATTGCAATCAATACAATAGGCATATAATATTCCGGAGAGTTAAATATTGTATCAGAGATTGCAGGAGCAATTGTTCCAACATAAAATTGTATTATTAATCCAAATGAAAAGGCTAGCACAAAAATTAACACTGGTTTTTTATTCTCAGTATTCTTTGCTTTAAAGTATTGAACAATTAAGGAAACCGCACAGGAAATGTAAAGGATAATTAAAAATAAGTTAAATATTTTCTGATACGTGTTAAAGTATTTTTGAGTAGCAAAATCGGTTACACCAAGAGAAATCGCCAGAGAAATTCCAAGCAGACTAAGAATTAAAACGGATGTTATAATTACTATTTTAGTAATTTTTTTCTTTGAGAATTGAAACTGGTTTGGAAATGACCAGGTAAAATAAAGCGATATAAAAGGGATCGCAGTTTGACTTGCGATTATAATAATTGCAGCAAAAACTGCTACCACTGAATGATCTGTTATGAACGATTTGAAATAAATATCATTTAATGGAAAGAAAACATGAATTGCGGACAGCACACCTAAAACGCCAATTGCAAAGAATAATTTCTGAGCCAGGCCATCAGGTTTAGCAGTGTAAACTAAAAAACCAATCAACAGATACAACAAGCCACTGATAGCTGCTGCGAGTGAACCAAATTGAATTAGTTTTTTAACGTAAACTTTTGTATGAACAATTTTACCATCAGGTTTTTGGATCGCATAATCAGCATATTCACCAGATTTGAATTCATTAAGAATTCTTTGCGCCTCAAAAGTAGTTTTAAGGTTTTTATTATCAATCTGTAGAAGTAAATCTCCGTCTCTTATTCCAGCATTATATGTGACCCCTTCAATCTTAACATTTTTAAATACCATCTTCATAGAATCTTGAGTTACCTTTATTGGGTCCCAGATACATTCATCATTTGAAGTGACTCTTATTTCAAGTGAAAAATAAATAGAGAGCACGGCAATAAAAGCAAGGATTAAAGTTAATCCTGAGGCTATGTTTAACCTGTACTTAATAAAAAATCTTTTAAGATTATTCATCGTTTTCTAATATTGATTTAATTTCATATTTCTATTTTACTTTTATAACAACTAAAGTTATATCGTCTGATTGATTAGCACCATCCGTAAATCTTTGCACTTCACTTTGTATTTCTTTTAATATAGTTTCAGCTGAAGCGCTTGCCATTTCTAAGGATAATTTTTCTAAAGCTTCATCAGAAAATTCCTCACTTTTTTTATTCATAGCTTCAGAAATTCCATCTGTAAACATTACAAGTACATCATCTTTCATTAATTGTATCTTTTCTGATCGATAAGGCAAAATGGTTTTCATCACGCCAAGAATCATTCCACCAATTTCAAGTTTTATGATTTTCCCGTCTCTTATAAGCAAAGGTGGATTATGACCAGCATTTACATACTTAAAAGTCATATCGATATTATTAAGTATTCCCCAGAAAAATGTAATGAATTTTCCATCAGCAGTATTTTTTGAGATAAGATCATTTATTAATCCGGTTGCTTCATCCAAAGGAACATTCTGTCTGCATATAACTTGCAAAAATGCCTGCATATTAGCCATAAGCAATGATGCGGGAACGCCTTTGCCCGATACATCCGCAATTGCAACAACACAACCATCATTATCAAGTTCAATTATGTCATAATAATCACCACCAACTTGTTTTGAGGATACATTTACAGCAGCTATATCAAAATTTTTGTATACAGGAATTTTTTGTGGAAGTAGATTTCTTTGGATCTCCCTTGCAAGATCTAACTCTTCTTCCATCTTTTGTTTTTCTAATGCTTCCCTAAAGAGTCTTCTGTTTTCCATTGAAATGATTGCCAGACTTCCGACAGAAAAAATAAATTCTATATCAGCATCAGTGTAATCAACATTATTTATTCTTCTACCTAAAATAATCAGTCCTTTTGTCCTCCCCTGTATCTGCATCGGAACAATTACTTCTATTCCCATACTATATAATGAAGGAAATAACAAAGCAACTTGTTCTTTATTTAAAGAAGCATCTATTCTGTGGTAATCAATTTTCCTAAGGTTGCTTAAAAGCTCCTCAACAGGCAGTTTCGGTTCAATAACCTCAATATCATTTCCTTCAAATCGTAACAGAGCATATTTCTGAACTAGAAACTGTCCTATCAAAGAAAATATTAAGAGTCTTGTAACTTTTGTGGATTCAGAAAATAACCCGAATTCCTTACTGAGTTCAAATAGTGAGCTTAGTCGTTGTATTCTTGAATCAAGCTCCCGATTAACTAATTTTAATTCTTCAACTATTAGTGAGTTCTGAATAGCTGAAGCAGCGATATTTAAAATTGTTTTTAGAAAATCTAAGTCATCCTTGGAATAATCCTGCTTGTTAAGTTTTTCACCAAGACATACTATTCCAACACATTCATTTGATGAACTTATCTTTTCAGACGCTAAAAGATTATTATCAGTAAAAAAATTTTTTAATTCATCATTTTCAGTACAATCTTCACTCGCATCAATATTCGGGAAAAGGGAAATACTTTCTTCGCTAATTCCTTTATAAGATTTAATCTGAAGTTTTCCACTTATATTTAAGGCAATAACTCCTCTAGTGGCTAAAAATTTACCAAGGCAGGTTAAAAGAACATTGTTCAGAATAAAATTAAGATCAAGGCTGGAATTAATTACTCTACTGAATTCAACCAGCGCCGTAAGATTACGTTTAGCTTTTAAATTATCATTATCCTGCATTGCTCTGCGCTACTTTTATGTTTTTTGATAGCAGCACTTCATTATACTTTCCGGGAACGGAAACATATTTAACATCATCCATAAGTGTTTTCATTAAGTACATTCCTAAACCACCGACTCTTCTTTGCCTATAATATTTTTGTAAATCAGGCTCTGGAATCATTTCTGGTTCAAAAGATTTTCCGTAGTCAGTAATACTAACTTCAAAACGAGAAAGTGTAGATTTTGTTTTGATAATCAGTTCCCCGTCAGGAAAAGATTTATAAGCGTGCTTTATAATATTAGTGCAAGCTTCATCCACAGCAAGAATGATATTTTCCACAGCATCAGCCGCCACCCCCGCATCAGCAGCAGAAGAGCTTATAAAATCTCTGATAGTAGAAAGATTTTCAGTTTTGCTTTTTACTTTAAGTTTTTTTGTCTTCACTTTATTTTATCTCTGTAAATTTCTTTACTGCTTCGTCTTCCGATTTGAAAATTTCATAAAGCAAAGGAAATCCTAACAGATCAAAAATGTTATAAACTTTATCACTCATTCCGGAAAGTTTAATGTCTCCCTTGCTGTCTCTAATTTTTTCTATGTATGCCATAAATACACCTAAACCTGCACTGCTTATGTAGGCCAAATCTTTAAAGTCAACTACAATCTGGTAACAACTCTTTTCAATAAGATCTACAAAATTATTCTCAAGGATTGGTGCAGTATGTGCATCAAGATATCCTTTAAGGTTTATTATACTTACAGCACCTTGGTTTTTAATTGAGGTGTTGAATTCTGCCATTCTTTAACTCCATCTATGTTATTTTTTTTATGCCACTTTAATATAACTAAAGTTATATCATCATACTGAGAGTGGTTTCTGGAAAATAATGTAACATCTTTTATTACTTCATTAGCAATTTTGTTTACTGATTCGTTCGAATATTCAATTAAAATTTCGGCAAATCTTTGCTCACCAAAATCTTCGAATTCTTTGTTTTTAGCTTCGGTAATTCCATCGGTATAAAAAACTAAAGTGTCATTTTGCTTAAGATCAATTTTAATTTCTTCCAGATGATTACTAAACAAATCCTGATTGGTCAATCCAAGTCCAATACCTGACGGTTTAAATGTTTCTACTGAGCTGCCTCTGACTAAAAGAGCGGGACAGTGACCTGCACGCGCAAAGCGAATAACTTCATCATTAAAATCGATAATTCCGTAAAGGGCACTAACAAAACTCTTTTTATTTAAAGTATTTTGTAAAATCTCGTTAGCCTTTATTAAGATATCTTTGGGACTTTCAATCATTCTTGAGAGTGAACTGAATATTCCTTTTACTTCAGCCATAATAAATGCGGCTGAAATTCCTTTACCTGAAACATCAGCAATTATAAAACCAAACTTACTTTTTGATATCTCAAAAAAGTCATAGTAATCACCGCCAACTTCAAATGCGGGAATAAATACAGAAGTAACTGAAAGATCTTTAAACTTTGGGTCGCTGGCTGGTAATATTTTTTTCTGGATTTCTCTTGCAACATCCAATTCTTTTTCAAGCCGTTCTTTTTCAATTGATTGCTCAAGTAACAAAGAATTTTCCATTGCAACAGATGCGTAATCTGAAAAAGTATTTATTGCAGCTTTATCTTCTTCATAAAATATCAGCTCGTTTTTTCTTGCTGCAAATAAATAACCTTTTATTTCATTATAACTTCTTAGCGGAGAAATAGCTATGCTTCCGAATTTTTCTGAAAGCTGAGATTTGTTACCAAACTTTTGCAGACTGCAAATTTTAGTTTCGGTTATATTCTCACAAATTCCGCTTTCAAGTAAAAACCGATTTATTAAATCAGCATCAACTAATGCAATATTTCTATTTGCAAGAATTTTTTTATCGCCATTTTCTTTGATGACTATCCAGGCTGCATCTGCGCTGCTAACTTTTGTTGTAATATCTGTGATTGTTTCTGCCAGCTCTTCAATATCTAAAACTCGTGTAATTAGTTTACTGAAATACTGTAATGATGATACTTCATTAGCTTTTCTATCATAAGCTTCTGCTGTTGGAATATGGAATAGCGTGGTAAAAAACAGAACTACAAAATATATCCCACCATAAATCAGAATAAGATTAAAGAACTGATAAATTGTTGGAGAATAGTTCATCAAAATAGTACCGTTAAAATCTGTTTTACCATTGTTGATAAGATTTAATATGAAAAGTGCGGATATAATAATAGAAAGAATAAGTAATGAGATTTTTTCTTTTTTTGATATAAATGCTATCCAGGAAATCTTAATCGAATTGAAGGATATGAGGATTATTGAGATAATAAAAAAGGTATTGTGGATGAATTCATATTCTTCGCCTTTAAAAAGTAAATTCGAAATTGAAGATAACGCGATGAATATAGACATAGTAATAAAGTATGTATTCTTTCTACGATATTGTTTATAAAAATATAATTCCTTTAATGCTGCAAACCAGTAACTTGAAATTCCTAAGAACATTAATCCATAAAAAGAATTAATTAGGTTTTCAAACATTCCCTGGTTGACTAATCTGTCACCAATACTTTGAATTTGAACTTTCAAGATATTTTCCGCAAACAATATCACCAGAAAAATCAAGGCACAGATAATTCCAATGTTTAGAACAAGTGCTGAAGGATGAGGTTTTTTTTGCCCAAAAACTTTGACGAGATATAATGTTAAAAATGTAAGGAGTAGTATTGATAACAAATCGTTAATTAAAAAGAACGCATAAGAATCGCTGGGAAAGAAAAGCAACCGATATATAAATATGGCGCCGACTAATGATGCAATTACCCAGAGAATAAGATTAGCGCTTATTTTAATGCTGATTAGGTTCAAGTTAATCCGATTTATGTTAAATGTACTACTTCTACATAGTAAAATAAATCAAATTTTACATCATTTAAAGAAAAGAATTATGAGTGGAAAATGGTTTGAATTGTGGTAAAATGAATGGATTAGCGGTATCGAATATTTGCAGATATCCGAAGTCGCAACTGAATGTCCTAAATAATTTTAAATTTCAATCTCGTCAAGATCAACTGGTTTTACTTGTTGTTTATTTTTTTTACTTTGTCCCGAATCTATTTCACCAGGTTTTGTTAATTCATTTCTAAATTGCTGCAGTTCTCTTCTTAATTTATCCATCTCATTTTTAAGTTCTTGATTCTGCATAAGTATTAAACTATCATTATAAAAAAACTGAATGCTGTTTTCCTGAGAATCATTTTTCATTCTTTCTTTTTGTTCGATACGATTTTTATCATTCTGCATATTTTTTATATGCATTAAAGAATCAAGATTAACATCTGTCCTGCCCTTTTTATTAGGAGTAACAGTATTGTATTCATAATTATAACTCTTATTTCCAACAGTCATTGGTGGTGCTGGTGGGCGAACGGATCTAACGTTTTGTGTGGCTTCGTGAATTACAATTGCGATGCTATCAAAATTAGGTAAGTCTATTTCCGGAATATCAATTGTAACATTTTGAACACTTACTTTAATAAGATCTGAATCAACAAATACCTTAAATTGTTTTGTCCAATCAGAATTGTTTTTTTGTTTACTAATGGATGAATCAACTTTAAAATGGTATTCTCGTAAAACTGCTTTTTGCTCACTTAATTCAGCCAAATCCTCAGTCATTTTTTCCATATTTTTTTCGAATTCAGTCATATCAAAAACAAAATCTTCTTTAAAAATGGAATCTGGAGTACAGAAGATGTATTGATCATCTTTCAGAGACTTAGCCTCATTAACCCATTTGGCAATGGAATGATTATCAAACTGCATTACCTGCTCGGGGATCATTTTATTAAAATTGGAGGTGGCATGCTTTTCCGCAAATGCAAGTATGTCAGCTAATATAAGTTTTCTTGTATTCCAGATATTAGGATTTATTGCCACAGCATTCTGATTATTCACTAAAACTAAAGCTGATATCTGCTCAGAGTAAGATCCGATAATAGAATCGATCTTTTTGATCTCTTCATCATCAAAATCTAGAGCAGTAACAAATTTCTGCAAATTATTATTCTGAGAAATATCATCAGATTTTTTGATTTCAAAATACTCAGTACCTTTAACGTCATAACCCAGTTTTAGTATTTGATTATTTGTATTGTCTAAAGGAAGTTCCTGATATACAGCAAAGTTAAAAATGTCTTCGTTGGTAAGATTAGCAGCGTAAAGTAATGGTTGTAAATTTTCTTTGTAGAATCCTATAATATTGGATTCCTGCTGCTTGATAATGTCATCTAAAAGATTAGGATTAAACTTTAACACAGCCATTAGTGCTAATGTAAACATAGTAAGTGCCGAAATTGGGATCCATTTTTTAATATTAAACTTAGAAGAATTTTGTTCATTTATACTTGCGTATAATCTTGTTTCAAAAAATGGTGATTCAGAAATCCGATCAACAGATGTAGAAGTGAGTTCCTTAAGTTTCTTTAAATCAGATAATTCTTTTTGTAATTCTAAAGAAGATTTAATCTTCTCTTCAATATATTTTTTTTCTGTGGTGGATAGTTCTCCATCCACATAAGCAGAAAGTAATTCGATATCTGTATTATTTTTCTTCATAACATTAGCTCTTTTTCAAGAGGTTTAAGTATTTTTTTTAGAGCCTCTCTTGCTCTGAATATTCTTGATTTAATAGTTCCAATTTCACATTCCATAGTATCAGCAATTTCCTGATAACTAAATCCTTCAAGATCTTTTAGGACAAGAGGAATTCTCAATTTATCCGGCAAAGTTGCAATAGCATTACGAACAATATGCTTAATATCTGTGTCTTCATTTATGGATTCAAAAACTGGTTCTTCATCCTTCAAAGGTAAAAATATGCTTCTAATATTCTTTTTTCTTAAATGGTCCTTACATTTATTAATTGTAATTCTGTAAAGCCAGGTTGTAAACTGAGATTCAAACCTAAAACTCTTTAAGTGCCTGTAGACCGTAATAAATACTTCCTGGGCAATATCATCAACTCCATCACTATTTGATAAAGTCAGATAAATAATATTTCTAACTTTTTCTTTATGACGCTTAAGTAGTTCACTAAAAACTGATTCGTCACCTTCAATAAATTGCTTAATCAGTGAAAAATCATCATCAAGATTTAAGATTTTTGGTTGCTGCATATTCTCGTTTTGTTCGTAATCCATTGTTTAGACGCCATTCTCTAGTTTTGGTTCCTAAAATAATTAATAATTTATTAGTCCAAACCCCAAAATTGATAACCGGTAAAAAGAGATTATATCGTGTAAAATCATGCTTGCATGAGTAATTAAGCTTACTTAAATTGACCGAGAAAATTTTTGGAGATTTTTAATGAAAACAAAACTATTAGAAAAGTACAATGCCGTAATTGTTGAGCTCAAAGGCAATGTAATGGGTGGTGAAGATACTAAAGAGTTTAATGAACTTTTGCATAAACTTATTGATGAAGGAAAGAAAAACGTAATTGTGGATCTTTCTGAAGTTAAATTTATGAATAGTTCCGGCCTCGGTATGTTGATCAGTGGTTTGACCACAATGAAAAGAGAAAACGGAAGTCTGAAGCTTGCACATGTAACTGAAAAAATTGAAAGTTTGCTCATAATTACCAAACTTATTACAATTTTTGAATCTTATGATACTGTAGATGAAGCTGTAAAAAGTTTCGATTAATAAATATTTTAAACTTGCATTTTTTAACTCCGTATTATTTTATAATGCGGAGTTTTATTTTGCTTAATTTATAACAATTAAATTCAGGAAGACCAGATGGGCGCGACTGTACTTGTTGGTTCTCAGTGGGGTGATGAAGGAAAAGGTAAAATTGTTGATCTTATCAGCAAAGAGTTTGAAATCGTTGTAAGATATCAGGGGGGTGCAAATGCCGGCCATACTGTTGAAATTGGTGATAAAAAGTATGTCCTTCATCTTATTCCTTCCGGTATATTGCGAGATAATGTTGTATGCGTAATCGGTAACGGTGTTGTTATAGATCCTACTGCCCTTCTTGAAGAAATTGAACTTCTAAAGCAAAATAACATTAGTGTTGATGGCAGACTATTTATAAGCCATAATGCACACCTAATAATGCCTTATCATAAGCTTTTGGATTCAATAAATGAAAGCGGAAATAATAAAATTGGAACAACTGGAAGAGGAATAGGACCTTGCTACATTGATAAATATGGCAGAAAAGGAATCAGAATTGTTGATCTTTTAAATAGAACTGAATTAGAAAAAAAGATTAGAGCTAATCTAAAAGAGAAAAATGAAATACTTCAAAAAATTCATAGCCACGAAGGTCTTGATGTAGATGCAATTGTAAAAGAATATCTTGAGTTTGATCTTACAATCGATAAGTACATTAAAGATGCTCCTGCTTATTTAAATCGCGCAATGGATGAAGGCAAATCAGTTTTACTTGAAGGGGCGCAAGGCACTTTTTTAGATATTGATCATGGGACTTATCCTTATGTAACATCAAGCAGCCCCACATCTGGTGGAGCTTGTACTGGCAGCGGAATCCCTCCAACAAGAATTGATAGTGTAATTGGGATAGTGAAAGCTTATACTACTAGAGTTGGGAATGGTCCTTTTCCAACAGAATTACTTGACGAAGATGGCGAAAAACTTAGAAAAATTGGTGTTGAGTTTGGGGCCACAACTGGAAGACCAAGACGATGCGGATGGTATGATGCCTTCCTGGTTGCTTATTCAAAAATGATAAATGGAATTACCTCTGTGGCTTTAACCAAACTTGATGTTTTAAGCGGATTTGAAAAAATAAAAGTTTGCGTTGGGTATGAATTGAATGGTAAAAAGTTAAAAACTTTTCCAACAAATGTTGATCAGTTAAACCTTGTCACTCCGGTTTACGAAACTCTTGATGGATGGAATACAGACATAACCAATTGTGAGAATTATGATGATCTGCCGGCAAAGACCAGGGATTATTTAGATTTTATTTCAAGACAATCAGGAATTAAGATAGATATAGTTTCGGTTGGTCCAAAACGTAAACAAACTTTTTACGTAGAATAATTAACAAATAAGAGATTTATTTTAAGCTGGATTTTGCTTCCCGATAATGCCATTTTTGCTTATCAATAACATTTAATTGATTAGAATATGAAAATGTCCGGTGGTCCTGCTTCTGTTAATTTTAAAATTCTGCTGCTGTTGATTGCATTAGTAATCGCCGGCGGAACCCTATTCTATACTCAAAATCTCGTTAAGAAATTACAAGAACGAGAGCGCAACATTGTAGAACTTTATGCAAAGGGTATCGAATATGTTGCTAATTCTAGTTCTGCAGATGCGGATCTTACATTCCTTTTTGACAATATCATTAAACCTATCGACTTTCCAATTATTCTTACTGATATAGATGATAATGTTAGTTTGGAAAGTAAATCAGATATAAAAAATGTGAAATTTGATTCGACTCTCTCAAAAAGTGAATTAAAATCATTTTTACAAAATTTTGTTAAAGAAATTGATCAAATCCATCAACCAATTAATGTTACTTATGCTGATACAATTATTCTGCAAAGAATTCATTACGGTGACTCTGAATTAATAAAACAGTTAAAATTTTATCCTTATCTGCAAATCATAATTGCCGCACTTTTTATAATTATAGGATATATCGGATTTAGCCAGATAAAAAGAAGTGAGCAAAGTAATATTTGGGTTGGAATGGCCAAAGAAACAGCGCATCAATTCGGAACTCCAATTTCCAGCTTAATGGGCTGGATTGAAATGATGAAAATGAATTATCAAAAACCTGATGCTGTTCTTGATATAACCGAGGAAATATCGAGCGATGTTGATAAGCTTAACAAGATTACATATAGATTTTCCAAAATTGGCTCTAAACCAGAGATAAAAAATCGAATTGTGTTTGAAGAAGTAAAAAAGGTTACCGAGTATTTTAATCGCAGACTTCCTCAAACCGGAAAAACTGTTGAGCTTACTGTTAGCGGCAACCAAACCTCCTGCGCACAAATGAATGGTGAATTGTTTGAATGGGTTTTAGAAAATCTTATTAAAAATGCTTTAGATGCTATGGAAAGCAAAAATGGAAAGATAAATATTGATATACTGGAAAGTAAAAAGAATATTGAGATTGAAGTTTCTGATAACGGTAAAGGAATTGATTTACGAAGACGTAAAGATGTTTTTAGACCCGGATACAGTACTAAAAAACGAGGCTGGGGTTTGGGTTTAAGTCTTTCTAAGAGAATAGTCGAAGGTTATCATGGTGGAAAAATATTTGTAAAGAGTTCGGCTCCTGGAGAAGGTACTACTTTTAAAATACTCTTAAAAAAATGCTAGCTCATTGCTAACATTCTTTCTATTGACAACAATGCTTTTTTTCTGGTTTCTTCTTCCAAAGAGATTTCAGGATATTTATTTTTCATACACAAATACAATTTCTCTAAAGTATTCAATCTCATGTACGGACATTCATTGCAAGAACAAGAATCATCCTGTGGTGGAGCCGGAATGTATTCTTTTTGCGGTGCTGCTTTTTTCATCTGATGAATGATTCCGGTTTCTGTTGCCACAATATATTGTGTTGAAAAATCCTCCTGTATAAAACTTAACAATCTGCTCGTCGATCCAATAAAATCAGAATGCATTAAAATTGGCTCTTCGCATTCAGGATGTGAAATTAATTTAGCTTCAGGATATTTTATTTTAAGATCGATTATTTTTCTTTCGCTAAAAGTCTCATGAACTATGCAGCTTCCGTCCCACAACAACATTTTTCTGCCGGTCTTTTTTATAAGATATTTCCCAAGATTTCTATCGGGAGAAAAAAGAATTGGTTGGTCTAGTGGTATCTGACTGATAATTTTTTCGGCACTACTCGAAGTACAAATAATATCACTTAACGCTTTAACATCAGCAGAACAATTAATATAAGTAATGGCTATATGATCAGGATGTTTTTCACGAAATATTTTAAACTCATTTACTGGGCATCCTTCTGCCAGTGAGCAACTTGCCTCTAAATCAGGAAGTAATACTAATTTTTCAGGATTCAAAATTTTAGCCGTTTCTGCCATAAAATGCACTCCAGCAAACACGATGACATCTGCTGAAGTTGACTTAGCCTTTTTAGCTAACTCCAGACTGTCCCCAACAAAATCTGCAATATCTTGTATTTCGGGTTCCTGATAATAATGAGCTAATATTATTGCATTTAATTCTCTTTTAAGTCTCTGGATCTCTGCTTTTAAATCAAGTTGGTTACTAATATTATTACTTTGCACAATATTCTCCATCTATAAAAAATATTACCGAATGTAATTATTACAAAACTGCATTTTTTACCGACAAAAATGTAGTCAATGATGTCTTTTTATTAAAAAACTAAATGGCACCGTAATTGTTAAGTGTTATCCGAAATAGTTTAAGCATAGCATCCCTCCAAAAATGACACACAAACTGTCAGGTTTCGCCCTCAAAACCTGACAGTTTTCCTCTTTTAAACCGTTTTTGAATTCCAAATCAGGTTGTTCATTTTTTCGATGGATCTTAGAATCATTGATTTCTCAGAAACAACATCAACGACAATTTTGCCAATATCTTCAACTAAAACAAATCTTTTTTTACCATTAGAATTTTTTTTATCGCTCCCCATTGAATTAAAAATATTATCCATATTTAAAGACGCCAATTTTTTATTTGGTCGGATAAATTTATAATCATTAAGAATGCTATTCAGTTTGTCAGAAGTTATATATTCTAAAATTTCAGAAAGAAACAAAGCACAATAAATACCACCAATAACTGCTTCACCATGTTTTAGCTTGTAGTTTGATTCTACTTCAAAAGCATGAGCAAAAGTATGACCGAAATTGAGAATTTTCCGAAGCCCTGTAATTTCCTTTTCATCATTCTCTACAATGCTTGACTTTATTACTAAACAAGCGTTAATTGTTTTCTCGATAGCAAATGATTGAGAACTAAATAATTTTAATAGATTATTCTTCAATAAATTATAGTTTCTATAATCAGCTAAAAAAGTATACTTAAATATTTCACCGGCACCAGATAGTAATTCCCTTCTAGAAAGTGTTGCGAGAAATTCCGGATATATTGAAACAAATTCCGGTTGATAAAAAGTACCAATCATATTCTTTTGATCATTAAAATTCACTCCTGTTTTACCTCCAACAGAACTATCCACCATAGAAAGTAAAGTTGTTGGTATCTGAATAACCCTTATTCCACGCATATAAGTACTTGCAACATAACCCGCAATATCACCAGTAACTCCACCGCCTAAAGCAACTATTATAGAATTTCTATCGAATGAATTATCACTTAAGAATTTATAAATCTTTTCCGTCTGGGTTAGACTTTTATTTTTCTCAATTGCAATGAGAGGAAAACTATAAACTTTGCAATTAAGCAGTGCAAATGTTTTTCTTATCAGCAAAGAATGATATTTTATTAAGTTTTGATCAACTATTAGCAGACATTTTGAAACTGATAAGTCATTTATTTTCTGAACAGTCTTTGATAAAGAATCATTACCAATTATTATTGGATAACATTTATCTGATAGGTTAACGTTTATTACTTTCGCCATAAAATTCTTTTTTTATTATGTGAGATAATTTATCAACCGTTCTTCCAACCTGACAATTATCTGTATTTATTTTAAGATCTGCCTGATTATAATATTTAATTCTTTTTTGTAAAAGAGCATTAATTTTTTCCATAAATTCTGTTTTACTAGGCTCCTCATCTCCATCAAAAAGCAAAGCCGGTCTATCTCTTTTAAATCTTAATCTTTTATATGTTTCTTCGGGGGATGATTCAAGATAGATAAGAAATCCAGATGATTTAATTATTTCAAGATTTGTTTGATTTGCGACAGTACCACCGCCCAATGCAATAATATAATTTTCTAATCCACTAGTTTTTTTAAGAGTTTCTGTTTCTAACTCTCTAAAATAATCTTCTCCATTTTCTTCAAAAATCATTCTAACAGATAAACCAGCCGCTTCCTCAATTAATCGATCGAGATCAAAAAAATTCCAGCCCAAAGTATTGGCAAGGATAGGCCCAATAGTACTTTTACCCGATGCCATAAAACCTGTTAAGTACACTAATTTTTTATTCATGCTAAAGACTAAATAAATAGATATAGGTTAATTTAAGAAATTGACTTCTTAAAAAAAGAAATGTATGTCGTTAAATAAAAAACCCCCAAATACGATCATAAAAACGTAAATGGGGGTGTGAAATTATCTATTAAAAGACTTACTGACCAAAAAACAAATGTCTATTATCTACAATTTCAGCGCTTTCTTTTATCTCAGTTACCCACTGATTTAAGAATCGGCTTCTTTTTTCCTGAAGCATTGTACTGCGCAAAGTTGAACTTTGAGTAGAATAGAGTTTCTGATCAAATGGAGTTCTTTTTGTTACTTTAATGAGGTAGTAACCTCTTAATCCCTTTACCGGGGCTGATACTTTATTAAGTTCTGATTTCATTGCTGAATTAAGGAAGCCATAATCTTTACCAATATTAGGTATTGAGCCTTGCGGAACAAAACTTCCTGTTTGTTTAACAGTAAAATTAGTATCGATTGAATATGCTTTACTTAAATTTCCATTAATATTTTTGTAAAGATTTTCTGCAATCGATTTTATTTTTTCAAATTTCTTTTCTCTAATAACAGCTGGTTTCAGTTGTTCTTTCAGTTCCTCAAACGGTCTGAACTTTTCGGTAGCTGCTTCTGTAATCTTAACTACCACATAACCGGATGGAACTTTAAAGGGATCACTAACTGTATTAACACTATTCTCAAAAGAAAATTTTACTAATCTTTTGTTTTGCCCTATAGAAGGAACTGAACCCGCCAACTCAGAGAACTGAGGTGTTTCCTGAACATTATAGTTCCCTAATTTTGCTTCTGAATCAAAATCATTTTTCTTTGCAAGGAATGAAAAATCACTAGCTGCAGTAAAATTTCTATCTCTACTTGAGGCTGATTGTTTAACCTGGTTTACGATTTTTTCTACAATATATTTTTTGTCTGATCTATCTGTAACTTTAATTATATGGTAACCATAATTAGTTTTTACAGGTTTCTGGATTTCTCCAACTTTTCCATTAAAGCAAGCATCCTCAAATTCTTTAACCATCATTCCTTTTCCAAAATATCCAAGATCGCCGCCTTTACTGCCACTGCCTGGGTCCTTAGAAAACTCTTTTGCTAATGTTGCAAAATCTGCACCTGCAACTAACCTATCATAAAGTTTATTTGCTTCAGCTAAATTCTTTTCATCATTTCCATACTGATTAATTAAGATATGTGAAGCTTTTGAAAACACTTCAGTGGATTGTACCGAACCACTAAATCTAAAAAGTGTATACCCTTGCTGAGTAGCAAAAGGACCAACAACATCTCCAACAGAAGCTTTATTCAAAGCAGATACAACTTCACCGGTTAACGTGGATACTGTAACTGTATCTTTTGAGTATGGTGTTTCAGAATAAATCCCAACAAGTTGCGTAAAACCTAATGTATCACTAGATAAAGTTTTCTTAACATTCATCAAATTGTTATAAACCATTTGTGAATCTTCTGCAGAAGCAACATTTGAGAACATTACGAATTTAAGTTTTCTTTGTGGTGGAATTTTATAAGTATTAATGTTCTTATCATAAAAAGCTTTTAAATCGTCATCAGTTACTTTTATATCTTCATCTTTTACAAGATTAATATCCACTAAAGTATAGTCTGCTTCAATATTCATATTCTGTTCGATAAATTTTCTCTTAACTTCATCTTCACCCACATTAACAGAAGCTAAAATCATACTCTGAAGTTTTTGTGTTAGTCTTGATTGTCTCACAAGATCTTCAGCTTGAATTAAAGCGGCTTTATTCTGAGGATCAAAGATCGCCTGCTCGTAAAGCTGCTTATTAAAGTTTCCAAGTGAATCAATGAAATTCTGTTTTAGAAAATCAGGAGGATTATCACCAAGGATAACGTCCTTAACTTCCTGGTCTGTAACTGAAATTCCATATTTTTTTATCAACTGTGCAAATATTTTTTGAGTTACAACTGCATCCCAAACTTGCTCTCTTATCTGATCAATTTGGGTTTCTTCAGGATCTTTGCCGGTTTGTCTTTTTTGATTTTCAATTTGCTGATCCAAAGCAGTTTGAAATTCCTGGTAAGTAATATCCTCGCCATTAACAGATCCAACATTGTTTGATCTACCACCTCCACCGAGGGCTTCCAAAACATTTGAATCAGAAATTACCATAAACAGGACGAATAATCCGCCAACTGTTAGAATAAAAGCAGGAGCTAAACTCCTCATTTTGGCCATCATAGCCATAATATCTATATCTCCGTATTATTTAACTTTGAAAATTTAAGCCGCTTAAAATAGAGACATCACTTCTAAAAAACAATTAAAAAACTGCGTATTAATCATCAAACAAAGGCTTTAAAGTTATTTATGGAGAATGTCCGAAAACAATACAATCAATAAAGTTGACTTTGAGACGCATCAAGGGTATTTTTTGATGATTTTATTTTAAAAGAGAGGTAATATTTTGTTTAACAATACAGAGTTTCTTTCAAACGTTCCAATTTTTTCTGAATTGGACGCAGAAACATTACAAAAAATAGCTAAGTCAGGTGTACTTCAATCATATAAAAAGAACAGTGTAATATTATCTGAAGAAGATACGGGTTCTGCACTATTTGTAATTGCTGAAGGTAAAGTAAAAATATCCAGATCCAGCAATGATGAAAAAGAAGTTATACTTGCAATTTTAAATGAGTCTGATTTTTTTGGTGAGATGTCTTTACTTGATGGAATGGCACGATCCGCAACGGTAACAGCTGTTGAGGATTCAAAATTATTTATCATTCAGAGAGCAGAATTTTTAGATCTGCTAACGAAATTCCCTGATGTTTCTGTTGCACTACTTACTGAGTTAACAAAAAGACTTAGAAGCGCTACAATGAAAATTAAAGCTCTATCACTTAAAGATGCTGAAGGCAAGGTTGCAACTGTTTTACTTCAACTTGCCGATGATGTTGGAAAGATTAGGCAGGGTGTGGTTGAAATAGATCATCTGCCATTTCAACAGGAATTGGCAAATATGGCTGGTACTTCAAGAGAAACAATATCAAGAACTCTGCATTCGTTTGCAAAAAAGGGTTTAGTTGAGCTTGATGGTTCTAAACTTAGAATAATTGATTACGAAAAATTCAAAGAAATGTTTAATTAATTTATGGGTGGAAAAATTGATCTACATACGCATACATATTTTTCGGACGGGCAACACTCACCTGAAGAACTTGTTATAAAAGCTAAGGAATCCGGGATTGACATTATTGCCATTTCTGATCACGATACAGTGGATGGAATTGCTGAAGCTGTAGAAGCCGGTAAAAAATATGGAGTTGAGGTAATACCAGGCTTGGAGATAAGTTCTGACATCAGAGATCGGGAAGTACATTTACTAGCATATTTTTTTAACCCTGTTAATAAAGAATTAGAAGAATATTTAAAGTTTTTTAGAGCAGAAAGAATTAAGCGAGCTATAATTATAATTGAAAAACTTAAGGAGTTAGGATTAGTTATTCAATTAGATGATGTTATGGAGATTGCTAGAAATTCAGCAGTTGGAAGGCCGCACATCGCCAAAGCTTTAGTAAGAAAAGGATTAGTTTCAAATTACTTTGAAGCATTTAGTAAGTATATTGGAAATGGATGTCCTGCTTATGAAAGGAAAGTGCATGTATCTCCAAGAAGTGCATTTAAAATAATTAGTGATGCTGGCGGATTATCATTTATTGCACATCCTGGAAATTTACCAGACGTAATTATGGTAGAATTGATTGAATCCGGATTAGATGGAATTGAGGTTGTGCATCCTTCACATTTACCGCATCAGGTAAAACACTACAGGGGAATTGTAAATGAATATTTTCTTCTGGAAAGCGGTGGATCTGATTTTCATGGAGGTGAAAGAAATGATTATTCTAACTTAGGTAAGTATTCAATATCATATTCTAAAATTGAAGCAATGAGAAAACAAATTTTAAGGAATACAGCATAACTATGAAAGTGATCGAAGGAAAACTTATTGGGAGCGGAAAGAAATTTGCTATCATACAAAGCAGATTTAATGAATTTATTGGTGATGGTTTATTTAAAGCTGCATATGATTGTTTACTTAAACATGGTGTTAATGAAAATAGTATCGATATAATTAAAGTTCCTGGCGCATTTGAAATTCCTGTAACTGCCGATAGGTTAGCCTCCAAGAAAAAATATGATTCAATAATCTGTCTTGGTGTAATCATCAGAGGTGCAACACCGCATTTTGAATATGTCTCATCAGTTGTCAGCAGCGGTATATCACAAGTTTCTCAAAAATATTCATTACCGGTTATTTTTGGGGTACTTACAACTGATACGATTGAGCAGGCAATTGAAAGAGCCGGAACTAAAGCAGGAAATAAAGGCTGGGACTCTGCATTAGCGGCGCTTGAAATGGCAGATTTATTCAAATTGGTTTAGGCAAATTTTTTCTACTTTTTATATTAATAAATTATTCTAATTTTATCCCAACAATTGAGAAGATATCGATATAACATTTACCGCTATTAATTATTTAGGATTTCAAATGAAAAATATCATATCACTCAGTGTTGCATTAATTATTTCTGTATCCACATTTCCACAGCAACAATCCAATTGGCAAAATTATGCTGATATGAAATCAGTAAAAGATATTGCTGCAACGGCAACCGGTATCTGGTCTGCTGCTCAAGGCGGTGCATATTTTTATAATACCTCGGATAGCATATTTAATACTTATAGTAAATCTGACGGATTAAATGGCACTGAACTTACTGCAATTGGAATTGATAATTATAATAAGATTTGGTTTGGAAGTGCAAGTGGTCTTATAGATGTTTACGATCCCCAAGCTAACTCATTTCGATCAATTCTTGATATATATAATTCAGATAAAACAAGTAAAAAAATAAATGATATTTCCATATCCGGAGATACTATTTATGTTGCAACAGATTTTGGCATTTCTTTAATCGATTCTAAAAGTTATCTGTTTTATGACACTTACTTTAAATTCGGAAGTTTTACATCTAACATAAAAGTAAATAATATTTTGTTTGCAAATTTAATTTATGCATCTACAGAATCTGGTATTGTAATACAAAAGGCTGAAGCAACAAATTTATCTGCTCCCGAATCTTGGAATGTCTTTGATCAAGCTAGCGGGTTGCCAACAGGTGGCAGTAATGTTATTGGTTTTTATGGTAGCACATTAATTGCCGGTACAAATTCCGGGTTATATAGTTTTAATGGCAGCACCTGGCAGCAATATTTAAATTTATCAGGTATTAAGATTATAGATCTATTATCAATCGGGAACACTTTATATATTCTATCGCCAAGTAAAATCTATTCTTATGATGGCACTAATTTAATTGAGGTTTGGACAACTAGTTCACAACCTGCTAAACTTAGTTATCATCAAAGTGCCGGATTGATTGTTGCAACAAAGTTAGGAATTTATGTTAATGATAATTTTATATATCCAAATGGTCCGGCTGCAAATCAGTTTCCGAATATGACTGTTGATAGAGAAGGTAACTTATGGTCTGCCAGTGGTAAAGATGTTACCGGTGTAGGAGTTTATAAATACAATAGATCTGATTGGGAAATTTATGATGTTCAACATTATCCTGAACTATTTACTAATGCCTATTACTCCATTTTTTCAAGTTCAGATAATTCCATCTACGCAGGAAGTTGGGGACAGGGATTTTCAAAAATAACTAATAATGGAATTACAAGATTTCATTCCGGAAATACTGGTATGATAGGAATTCCGAACAACCTTGATTTTATTGTCATAACAGGCTTTGCAGAAGATTCAAAAGGTAATATATGGGTATTGAATTTAAATGCAGCCGATAGCAAATCCTTATATGTTTTTACCTCCGATAGTATGTATTCATTTAGAAATCCACTCGAACAGCATTCCGGATTCACTGAGGTTGAGAATTTGGTTATTGATCAGTATGGCACCAAATGGTATACAATGGGTAATGAAGGCAGTTTGGGACTGTTTTACTTTAATGAAAAAGGCACGTACGAAGATCCAACCGATGATGTATATGGATACATCACAACAACCAAAGGTCTAACGAGTAATGCGATATATAGTTTAGCAATTGATCGCAGAGGTGATTTATGGGTGGGAACAAGTTTAGGCGTAAATATTATAACCAATCTTAATACAGTTTTAACTTCTTCAAATCCACCAATAAAAATAACATCTGCATTTTCTGTACGACAACAAACTATCAATGCACTTGTTGTTGATCCTCTTAATCAGAAATGGCTTGGCACAAATCAGGGGTTGTTTTTATTAAGCACTGATGGAACTCAATTGCTTGCAACGCTTGATACTAAAAATAGTCCACTGCTTTCAGATCAGATAGAAAGTTTAGCAATTGATGAAGAGACTGGAACAGTATATGTCGGTACTGCGTCAGGCTTAACATCTTTCGATACACCATCAATACTTCCTGTTGAAACATTTAACGGATTAAATATCTACCCAAATCCGCTTGTTATATCTGACGGAAACAAACTTGTAACAATAGATGGACTTATTAGAAATACAGATATTAAAATTGTAACTGTTTCCGGTAAGTTAATTCGAGAATTTTCTTCTCCCGGCGGACGAACAGCATTTTGGGATGGACGTGATGACGATGGTAATTTAGTAAGCAGCGGGGTATATATAATTATTGCATTTGATCAAGAAGGTAACAGTGTTGAAACAGGTAAAATTGCCGTATTGAGAGAATAGTTTTTTATGATAGATCTTTCGAATATTTCACTTCAGTTTGGTGGTAAATATCTTTTTAAGGATGTTAACTATAAAATTTCTTCCGGTGATAAAATTTCTTTAGTTGGAGCGAATGGTACCGGGAAATCTTCCATTCTCAAAATTATTGCTGGATTACTTCAACCTGAATCTGGCGAAGTATTAAAACAAAAACGTATTACAATTGGCTATCTTCCTCAGGATCATGTTACGCATATTGGCAAAACATTATTAGAGGAAGCATCATCTGCATTAACAGATATTATTGAACTTCAGAATAAAGAAATATCATTATCAGAAGCTTTAGCAAACCCAAATCTAACTGAAGAAGAACAAATGGATCTCGCACATCAGTTGGGTGAAGTTCATCATAAACTAGATGGATTGGACTCTTATTCAGCTGAATCTAAAGTTGAAAAAATTTTAATAGGACTTGGATTCGCAGAGGAAGATTTTTCAAGACTTACGGATCAGTTTTCAGGCGGATGGCAAATGCGTATTGCACTTGCAAAAATTCTTATCTCACAAAACGATATTTTGCTTTTGGATGAACCTACAAACCATCTTGATATTGATTCACTAGAATGGCTCATTGATTTTCTAAAAGCTTACAGCGGTGGTTTATTGATTGTATCGCACGATATAAATTTTATTAACCAGGTCACAAATCGCACACTCGAAATTTTTCTCGGTAAGTTTTTTACATTTAAAGGTGATTATGATTCTTATATTAAATATAAAACTGAACGTGATGAACTAACTGTTCATCAGTTTGAGCAACAGCAGAAAAAGATAAAGGAAACACAAAAATTTATAGAGCGTTTTAGATATAAAGCGACAAAGTCAAGACAAGTTCAAAGCAGAATAAAACAGCTTGATAAGGTTGACATCATTGAATTACCAGAAGACAAAAGCGAAATTAATATCAAATTTAGTGAACCCCCTCAAAGCGGAAGAACACCGATAAAACTTACATCAATTTTCAAATCTTATGGACACAAGAAAGTTTTTGAAGGAATTGATTTTGAAATAGAAAAAGGTGAAAAGATTGCCTTTGTTGGCCCAAATGGAGCTGGTAAATCTACACTTGCTAAAATTATTGCCGGAGTAGTTGATTTTAATGCCGGTAATAGAATTTTAGGATATAACACCATAGTTTCTTACTACGCTCAGGATGTTGCCGATAATCTTAATCCTTCTTTAGATATAATTGAAACTGTTGACGGCATTGCAGAAGATAAAACTGTTGGGCAATTACGTTCTTTACTTGGTTCGTTTCTTTTTTCCGGTGATGATGTATTTAAAAAAGTTGGAATACTTTCGGGTGGAGAAAAAAGCAGGATTGCGCTTTGTAAAATATTACTTACAAAAGCTAATTTTATAATTCTTGATGAACCTACTAACCATCTTGATTATACTTCAAAATTAATATTACAAAAGGCATTGGTTGATTTTAACGGCTCCCTTATTCTTGTTTCTCATGATGTTGACTTCTTACGACCGATCGCTTCAAAAATAATTGATATAAGAAAAGGAAAATTAAAAACATATCTTGGTGATATTGATTATTTTCTCTCAAAACGTGATCTATCATCACTGGAAAGAGACACTACGGTAGTCGAAAAAAAAGAAAAAGTAGAAACTATTAATCGTAAAGATCAAAAAAGACTTGAAGCAGAATTACGTCAGCAAAGACATAACGCCACAAAAAACTTAGTAAAAGAAATTTCAAGTTGGGAAATAAAAGTAAGCTCGTATGAAAATCTTATTAAAGATCTTGAACGTAAATTAGCGGATCCAAGCATATACAGTGATGGAGAAGCCGCAAAGGATATAACAAACAGGTTTAACAAAACTAAATCTGAACTTGAATTAGCAAATAAAAAATGGGAAGAACTGACTGAAAAACTTTTAGAAATCGAATCACAGTTTAATTTATAATGTTTTTTGCTGAATGAGTTTTATTCAACTCATGTGATAAGAGCCAATATATTTACATAAACTTTGAAATAGTCCGGGATGATTTATTTGGAAACTCTTCTAAATCTTAACACCCAAAAACTCTTCTGCTAAAGCCAAACCGCCATAAATAGCAGCATCATCTCCGAGTTTTGATGCAACAATTTTCACTCCTTTTTCCGCAGCATCAAAAACATGATTATGGAATTCTTCTTTAATAATTGGCATTATAAAATCACCCAGCGCTTCAATCACTCCGCCACCAAGTACAATCATATCAAAATTCATCAGGTTGCAGACACTTCCAAGAACATCGCCAATGGTTTCACAAGCCTCTGTAATTCTGCTAATTACCACTTTGTCTTTTTTATCAATTGCGTTTTTTAATGAACCACTTTTTATTCTCTGATTAGATTTTATTAAATCAGCAAGAACACTTTTTTTCTTTAACTTCTTCACATCATAAATAATGTTATTTACTATTGCAGTTCTACTTGCAAGTGCTTCAAAACAACCCTTTTTTCCGCATCCGCATTTAGGTCCATTTTTTTGTACAAGCATATGCCCAATTTCACCGGCAACAAAATTAAATCCGCGATATATTTTCCCGTTTATAATTATTCCGCCACCAATTCCGGTACCTACAAAAACTGCAAGCATATTTACTGATTTTTTACCAACGCCATAACTCTTAACTCCAAGTGCACCTAGATTAACATCATTTTCTAAAAGCACAGGATAAGGAATTAATTTTTCAAGCTCTGATTTCATTTTATAATTCCTGATTCCGAGATTTGGTGCATGTCCAATTATTCCTGTAACAGGATTAACTGAACCTGGAACGCCAAGGCAGACGGCAGCTATATTTTCCCTTTTAAGCTTTGATGCAGCAACAACTTTCTTAACAATTTCAGCTATGTCTTTAACATAAATTTTTGTTCCGCTTGTTATATTAGTTGGTTTTTTTTGCCGAGCAATTATTCCTCTTTTTGAATTGAGTACAGAGGCAAGGATTTTTGTTCCACCCATATCAACACTAACAATATATTTTTCTTGCACTGTTTTCTCCTTGGATTTTGGATTGGAAGTTTACATTGGAAAACTATGAGATATTTTTTTCTTATACAAATTGAATTAAAATTTTACCGTAGAAAATTGCTATCTTGTTGCAGTTTTTGCAAAGTATTATGAATAAAATTTTACCTTTAAAAAGATTTGGGCAGAATTTTCTGCAGGATCAGAATATAATCAGAAAGATAATTTCTGAAATTGAGCCTAAAGAAAATGAAATTGTAATTGAAATTGGACCCGGACAAGGTGCAATTACTGCATTACTTCTCCAAAGTAAAGCAAATCTAACAGCAATTGAAATTGATAAACGAGTTATTGATGATCTGCAGGGTCGGTATACTAATTTAAAGTTATTGCAATCCGATTTTCTTAAATTAGACTTAAATAGGTTTACTAGCTCACCAGAACATAAATTAAGAGTTGTTGGAAACATCCCTTATAACATCACTTCCCCAATTTTATTTAAGCTTTTTGAAAATAATACGATTGTTCAAGATGCAGTTTTTATGGTTCAATACGAAGTTGCAAAACGAATGACTGCAAAAATGGGATCGAAAGATTATGGAATATTATCTGTTTTACTTGAATATTTTGGAAATACTAAACTAGCTTTTAAAGTTTCACCGAATGTTTTCTATCCAAAACCAAATGTCCATTCAGCCGTTGTACATATTAATTTTAATGATACGAGAAATAATTCCGAATTCAATTTAATGTTAAGGTCAATCGTTAAATCTTCATTTGGAAATCGTAGAAAGACGCTGAAAAATTCACTGAGCAATGGTATATTTGCCGATGTAAATTTTGGCGATTGCGATATTGATCTTTCTTTACGCGCTGAACAGCTTAATGTTGATGACTTCATTAAACTCGCTCAATTTGCTATCACTAAACTGAATCCGATTGTTTCATTTAAATCTGATTAATGAAAAGAATAAAAACTCTAATAAAAAAATTAAAAGCTTTTGATGTTGTTGTCATTAGTTTTTCAATCTTTTTAATATTGCTTCACATAATTTTCCATAGTAAGATTGAAAATTCACTTACCTGGATTTTCATTAATCTTGTTGTGATAGGCATGGCATTTGGCATCTCGTATTTAGAAGCATTAAATGATCAGAAAGTCTGGCGCATTATTCATTATTGGTATATTGCTCCAATAATCTTACTAACGTTTAGACAACTATTTTTTATGGTTAAACCAATTCGTGTTTATGATTATGATGATTGGTTTATTGCGATTGACCGCTGGATGTTTGGAACTGATCCCACACATTTTCTTTATCAGTTTTCTAATCCAGTTTTAACAGAAATACTACAAGTAGTATATGGAATGTTCTATTTGCTGCCGATTATTCTATGTTTGTCGCTATTAAAGAAAAATAGATTTATTGCTTTAGATTTCGCTCTTTTCTCAGTTATTTATGGATTTTTTCTTTCTTACCTGGGATATTTTTCCCTGCCAGGAATTGGTCCTAGATTTACATTACATGATTTTAATACAATCAATGAAATGCTGCCCGGTTTGTATCTTACAAATCATTTAAGAGAAATGACAAATACTGGAGAAGGAATTCCATTTGGAACTTTAAATCCGGCCGATATTGTGCAGCGGGATGTTTTTCCGAGCGGTCACACGATGATAACATTAATCGTAATGTACCTATCTGTAAAATTAAGAAGTCGCAGCAGGTATTTTTTCATTCCGATTGGATCGTTATTGATTTTCTCAACAGTTTATCTATGGTATCATTATGTTATCGATTTATTAGGCGGATTATTATTTATGATCTTTTCTATGTGGAGCGGAAAATTATTTTTTAACTGGTGGAGAAAAAAAATCGGTAAAGAACTTTTTGAATATGAAAAACATTGATTGATATGAGTGAGAAGAAAAGACAAGTAAAATTAATGTTTGATAACATTGCCGGTAGATATGATTTTTTAAATCACTTTTTAAGTTTTGGTTTGGATTTTTATTGGAGAAAGAAAGCCCTTAAACTTACTGAATTAAATTCACACTCAATTTTACTTGATGTTGCTTGCGGCACTGGAGATGTTGCAATTCAGGCAAGGAGAATGGGAGTTCAAAGAATCTATGGTGCTGATTTTTCACACAACATGCTAAAGTTGTTTGATAAAAAATCTAAATGGGTTGATGGAAAACTTGTACAAATGGTTGCTGAGAAAATTCCGTTCAAAAATGACTCTGTTACCAACATAACAGTAGCTTTTGGCGTCAGAAATTTTTATGATATTCAGGAAGGATTTAACTCATTCTATCGGATCCTAAAACCAAATGGAAAAGCAACAGTCATTGAATTTAGAATGCCTTCAAATAAAATTATCAAAAGCATCTACAAATTTTATTTTAAAAACATCTTACCTGTTTTAGGAGGAATAATTTCCGGAGATAAAGCAGCTTATACTTACCTACCGGATTCTGTTCAAGAGTTTGATGCGAAAGTTAACTTAGAAAAACTTTTAACCAATTCAGGATTTAAAGAAATAAAAAAATACAATTTTACTTTTCAAACGGTTCAGGTTGTAATTGCAACAAAATGATTAAGGGATACTATACTGAGTTAATTCCATTTTAACATTTGTTTCTGGCGGAAAAATATTTTCATTAAATAAAAAATTAAATACTTCCGAATCGCCATCCCATTTTACAAAACCTAAGTCTTTAACCACCCAACCATAAGCTTCATATTGGAATTCAACAGTTGAACTTAATCTTACAACGAAAACATATTTTATTTTGAACGCTTGTTTTTGGACCGGAACATTATTTAATGTCAGATTTAAAACTTCATCAGCTACAACACTTGCATCAATATCAAGCACATTAATACCAATAATTGTAGCACTTAAACTTAATGTATATACGGGAAATATTTGATTCACAGCCAATGGATAAAATAAAACTCGCGCTTCCCTATCTACTGTTACGTATTGCCGCAATGAATCTGGTAGAAAACTAGTAAAGCCAGTCGTATCAGCATAAGAAAATACGCCGGTATTACTATTTCTTATATATGAAATCGAAGTTGTTGTTAATGTATCGAATGGAATAAATGTTTCAAAAGAATCGATTTGAATTTTATATTTTGTTCCGCCAATTGTTGTACTGTCATCAAAAAGCATAAAACGATTACCATTAACTGAAAATCCGGTTGTGTCTGTAATCGTTAAATTGTAGTTAAATGAGGCACCGTCATTAATCACAAAGTACTGATCATTTATGGTTTCAACCTGAGGTTCTGTTGTTGATTCTTTACAAGCAGTTGCTAACAAAATTGCAGAAATAATCAGGACAAATATTTTCTTTTTCATTTATACCAAAAACTTTTTTAATTCTTTAAATGCATTTAATCTATGGCTGATTTTATTTTTTTCTTCATGAGAAAGTTCCGCCATTGTATTATCGTATCCAATTGGAATAAATAAAGGGTCATAACCAAATCCATTTTTGCCGCGTGGATTTTTAATGATATTACCTAATATTTCACCAATCGCTGATTTGAAAACATTTCCATCAAAATACACTGCTGCACAAACAAATCTTCCTGAATGCGGTTCAGGGAGTTTAGAAAGCTTGGCTATAAGTTTCAAATTATTTGATTCATCATCAGCATTTTCTCCAGCATATCTTGCGGAATAAATTCCAGGTTCACCATTCAACTGGAAAGCTTCCAAACCAGAATCATCACCAAAACTTGGAATGCCATATTTTTCAAATGCAGCTTGGCATTTTAGTTCAGCATTTTCTAAAAATGTCGATCCTGTTTCTTCAACATTAGGATAGTCATCAAAATCCAGAAAGGACAAAATTTCTACATCTAAATCCTTCAGGATTTCTTTAACATCGTTAAGCTTGCCTTTATTTGTAGTCGCGAGAAGGATTTGCCTTTTCAATTTTGTGCTCTTCTTAAAAGTTTTTTAAGTTCTTCTTTAGATCTCTGATTTAATTCCAGCTGATCATACAAAAGTGATTTTTTATTTAATATCTTCCACTCCCCTGCTGACAACTTCACTAACATTCACAATCTATAATTTTAACTGTTCCAATTGGGGTTCATAGCTAAACATTCTCCATAGCCTGGTTAACTCTCTTGTGATATTTAAATATTATGATTTATTAACAGTATAGCAAAAATAACATAAACTC
>CALLZX010000279.1 GCA_937858935.1 uncultured Ignavibacteriales bacterium
ACGCTTACTGCATTGGGAATGCTTATCTATACAAATTTTATTGCTAGTAACTATACATTGTCTATCATTTCAATTTTGTTATTCACTTTAGCTGTGTTGCTTGGAATAAAAGCATATAGTGTTTTAATTAATGGAAAAGAACTAAGTAACGAAACTACTTAACGGAGAAAATTTAATGAAAGAAAAAGTTTTAAAAATATGGCCGGAAATTAATTGGATTGAAAATAAGGAATTAAGAGAAAAAGTATTGAGTTGCTGGATTTATGCAATTGAAAACTCAGTTTTATCACCAGAAGATTTAGAAGTAATTCCATTTTCTTTATTGATTAATGATTGTAAAATTAGTTTCATGAATCACAAACGTACTGCAGTCCAGCTTTCTGTTGATATTGCAAAACGTATGAAAGCAAATTTCGGTGATGAAATAAAAATTGATATGGATTTGTTAATCGCCGGTGCAATCTTAATAGACATCGGTAAGTTAATTGAATATGATAAAGTAGATGGAAAACTTGTTACAAGTAAAGCAGGTCATCTGCTTCGTCATCCGTTCAGCGGAGTATCAATTGCCGATCGTTTTGGTTTACCTTATGAAGTTCAACATATTATTGCTTATCATGCAAAAGAAGGTGATCTGGCTAAACGAAATGTTGAAGCAATAATAGTTCATCATGCAGATTTTGTTTCATTTGATCCATTTAAAGCATAGGAGGTAAAATGTCACAGACTCTCATCGAAAAAATCGCACAAAAATTTGCGGTTGGGTTAGACCCAAAGCATGAAGTGCATGCTGGTGATTATCTTTCGATCAAACCTGCTTATGTGATGACACACGATAACACAGGCGCGGTTATTCCAAAATTTAAATCTATTGGAGCAAAAAAACTATTTAATCCTCGACAAGTTATAAACACTCTTGATCATAATGTTCAGGATAAAACCGAAAAGAATTTAGAGAAATACAAAAAAATTGAAGAGTTTGCTAAATCAATGGGAATCGATTTCTATCCTGCTGGCCGGGGAATCGGACACCAAATTATGTGTGAAGAAGGTTATGCTTTTCCAGGAACAATGGTTGTTGCATCTGATTCACATTCAAATATGTATGGCGGATTAGGTTGTCTTGGAACTCCGATTGTTCGCACAGATGCCGCAGCTATTTGGGCAACTGGAAGAACCTGGTGGCAAGTTCCTCAGATCGCAAAAGTGGAATTAAAAGGAAGTTTAAGGCAGGGCGTTACAGGCAAAGATGTTATCATCGCATTATGTGGTTACTTTAATCACGATGAAGTATTAAATCATGCAATAGAATTTGTTGGTGATGGAATTCGTTATTTAACAATTGATGAAAGACTTGCGATTGCAAATATGACAACCGAATGGGGCGCACTTGCTGGTGTTTTCCCTATCGATCTCGCAACAATTCTTTGGTTAAAAAAACGAGAAAGATTTATTGAACATCGTGGACTTGAGGGAGTTTTTTCTGATGCCGATGGCAAAGGACAGCATCCAAGAATAAATCATAAACGAATTGAAGAACTTGAAAATAACATTCCGCAAGCAGATTCAGATGCCTTTTATGCAAAAGAATTAACGATTGATTTATCAACGGTTGAACCTTTCGTATCAGGACCAAACACTGTAAAAACTTATGCTGCCGTTTCAGAACTAAAAGAAAAAAACATTTCAATAAATAAAGCATATCTTGTTTCCTGTGTTAATAGTCGTGTTGATGATATTGCAGAGGCTGCGGCAGTTGTAAAAGGGAAAAAGATTTCTGATCAAGTAAAGTTTTATATAGCTGCCGCATCGAATGAAGTTCAAAAAGAAGCAGAACGATATGGTTATTGGCAATCATTGATTGAAGCTGGTGCAATTCCACTTCCTCCTGGTTGTGGTCCTTGTATCGGGCTTGGTACAGGTTTGCTTGAAGATGGAGAAGTAGGAATATCCGCAACTAACAGAAACTTTAAAGGTAGAATGGGTTCTCCATCTGCACAAGCTTATCTTGCATCTCCTGCAGTAGTTGCTTCTTCAGCAATTTCTGGTAAGATTGATTACGATTGGAAAAATAAAGAAAATCGTGAACTTAAAGGCTCTATCATATTAAATGAAAAGAAAACTGGAGCTAAATCTTCAGTAAAAATTATTAGCGGATTTAAACCTGTGGTTGAAGGAGAATTAATTTTCTGTCATCAGGATAATATGAACACAGATGGAATTTATCCCGGCAAGTACACTTACAATGATGATATGACTCCACTGCAGCAGGCAGAAGTTGTAATGGAAAATTATGATCCTGAATTTGTAAAGATCACTAAAGGTGGAGATATTTTAGTTGGCGGATTTAATTTTGGAACAGGTTCTTCCCGTGAGCAAGCAGCAACTG
>CALLZX010000280.1 GCA_937858935.1 uncultured Ignavibacteriales bacterium
TCAGAATATCAAAGCGACTTAATTTATGCTTATCCTGATTCCACCAGTGCTATTCCTGTTAACTATAAATTTAATCTGGTAGGAAGCATTCCTGATAAATTTAATTTGGATGTTTCTGCTGATCTTTCAGAATCCTTCCGGCTAAATGCTATGATAACGGGTGTTCTGTGGGAACCGGATAACGATTATATAAAAAATCAACTAGAGTTATCTGCAAGCGGTATATACAGAATCAATGAAATGTTTGCTCCATCTTTTGGGTTTTACTACACAGATAAAAACTTTGATGAAGACTTTTTTGATGTCAATGAAAAAAATGATGCTTTGTTCCTGATTGGTGGCCTAAGATTCAATTATGATATTTTCTCAGCTGATTTAGCAATTGCAGATTCACATCTCTTCTCCGGTGATTTTAGAAAACAAACAATTGGTAAATTGGCAATTGGAGTTCACTTATAAATTGAAAGTATAATTTATATCTATTGCAGTTGACTTTAGTCAACTGGTAAAAATGATTTGAAATAACCGGCTTTAGCCGCATATAAAAATTTAGGGCAAACATTTTTAGATATTTATTTTTATCGTGTGCTTTTAATTTTACTATCATCATTCAGGGAGAGTTATGAAAACCACAGTTCTTTTGCTTAGTCTTTTTTCATTTCTTTTAATAAATAATAAAACGTTCGCACAGGGAGAAGCAGCTGTTCCTTTTTTATTACTTCAGCCATCGCCATCACTTGCTGCAATTGGACAAACTGGCACCGCTCTGCCAACCGAAGACCCATTTGGATTTTTATGGAATCCCGCACAGCTTGGTTACACAAGCCAAAACAATAATTTTTCATTTATCTTCTATCCATCAAAACTTGAATGGTTACCTTCATTTAATTTAGATTTAGAATTAAATGGGTTAGCATTCAATCTGGGATATAACTTTAAGGAATTAATCGACTTTCCACTAAGTGTAGGATTTGGTTATTCTAATTTTGAAATTGATTTTGGCGAATTTGCGATTAGGGATGAGAATGGAAATATTATAGGTACAAGCTCTTCAAAGGATAGTTATAATGCATACTCTTTAGGAGTTGGAGTTGATTATGGTGTTCAATTTAATGCCGGCTTTACATTTAAAAGTGTTACTTCTATTCTTTCAGATAGACCCACCGGAGAAGAACAAGGAATGGGTAAAGCAGAGCCAAATATGTTTGATTTTGGTTTACTGATTAATGTTCCAGTGTTTAAATTGATCGACGAAGATATTTCCATCGAATTGGAAGGCGATATGCTTCTTAAACCTGATTTTAATTTCTCAGTTGGATATTCTAAATCTAATATTGGTGATGAAGTTTATTACATTGATGAAAACCAAGCTGATCCTCTTCCAAGAATAGATAGGATTGGATACGGTTTCTCAACAGGATTTGATTTACTCGGGGATAATTTCCAGATGGAAGTATTAAACTTTTCTCTAACAGTTGAAGCAGATGATATTTTAATCGAAAGAGACACAACGGGTTGGGATTATCAATCCACTCTGAGCGATCTTCAGTTTGTGAAGAACCTAATAAACATTGAAGGTACAGAAGAAATTGTATCCCACATTGGATTGAAGATTGATCTTTTTGAAACTGTATCTTTCAGCACCGGTCACTTTTCAGGTAGTGGTTTTGATGAAAGAAAAACAAATGGATATGAACTAAGAACAAAAGGCTTATTTAAACTTTGGGCATTGTGGGCAAAAGATCCATTTACTGATTTCTTACGAGATCATATAGATATTAGATATTACAACACTAATTTCTTTGATAATCATGAATGGGCTGAAACTAAAATGACTGGACTTGCTCTTTACGTACATAATATAAATTCTTTATTTTAGAATAAATTAAACAAATGGGTCATTGCGAGGAGCGCAGCGACGTGGCAATCTATAATAGAGATTGCTTCATCCCGACCAGTCGGGATTCGCAATGACAATCATCGAAGAGGATTAAATGATAATAGACAAACTCTCAAACTCGCATCTTTACTTCGGACTTGGTGAAAGAATTAACAAAGCTTTTGATTACCTCAAAGCAAGTGATTTCTCCAAAATGGAATTAGGCAAATACGAAATTGATGGCGATAACATTTTTGCATTGGTAAATGAATATCAAACTAAAGATGAAAGCGAAGGAAAACTTGAAGCACACAAAAAATATATAGATGTTCAGTTTGTTGCAAAAGGTAAAGAGCTTATGGGTTATGCACCATTAGAAAACCAAAAAATTATTAATGAATATAACGAACAAAACGATATTACATTCTTTAATGGAGAAAAATCATTTACGCTTGTAGAAGAGAGAATGTTTGCAATATTCTTCCCCACCGATGTTCATTTACCGGGAATCAAAGTAAATGAAAAATCTTATGTCAAGAAAGTCGTGATTAAAGTTAAGGTTTAATTGCTTTTTGTTTTTAGCGTTAAACCTTATTTTAAGTTATGACTAAAAGAAAATTACTTAAAGCATTAAAACGTATTCAACACTTACCAAAGGGAATTAATCTATTAAGATATTCCAATAATAAAATCCAAACCCTTCTGCTTGATAAATCAAAAAGTCTAAAAGTTTCATATCCATCTTCCATAATGATCGAACTTACAAATCATTGTAACATAAAATGTATTACCTGCGCGCGGGAGTATGCCTACGGTGATGCAATGGCAAAAGGTTTTTTAGATTTCGAAAAGTTTAAAGGCATTATTGATGAAATTAATCCATACGTAGATGCAATTGGATTAACCGGGCTCGGTGAAACATTCCTTTATAAAAGAATTGATGAGGCTGTTGATTACATCAAAAGCAAAAGTAAAGGAATAATAATTTCCTGTTCAATCAATGCACATCTTCCCAAAAGCATAGAGATTGCAGAAAAGCTTATTAACAAAATTGATACGATCCAGATTTCAATTGATGGTATCGGTGAAGTGTACAATGAAGTGAGAAAAACTGCTGATTATAATTTCTTTCTTAAAAATACTTTGGGAATACTAGAAAAAGCTAAAGGAAGTAATACTGATATAATGTTCAATATGGTTGTGCTAAAAGAAAATTATCATCAAATGTCTGAAATGTTAAAGTTGTGTGATGAGATTGGAGTTAAGTATTTAAACATCAACCCAATGAACATTGTTGCAAGAACCGATCTTGATAATTCATACTATGATTTTTATCTCTCAAAAGAATTTAAAGATGAGTATTTCAAAACAAAGGAACTTGCTTCAAAGTATCCCAATGTAGAATTAACTTTTTACGATTTTGAATCACCTGCAAGTTTTAAGAAATGCCGCTTTATGTGGAATTATTTTTATATCACTTGGGATGGATTTGTTCCGCCTTGCTGTGCAAAACCTTTTCCAAAAGAAAAACACTTTGGTAATGTATTTGAGCAGCCATTGATTGATATACTCAACACAAAAGATTACCAGGATTTTAGGCAAGATTGGTTTGATGAAAAGAACCCTGAGTTCTGCGATAAATGTTTTAATATGAATTTACCGGCAATTACAAAGGAGTAAGTAGTATGAAT
>CALLZX010000281.1 GCA_937858935.1 uncultured Ignavibacteriales bacterium
ATCAAGGTTCTTTCTCTCTTCAAGCACACTTACAAACAAAATAAAGTTTTCAGGTAAGTTGAATTTCTTAAGTGTCATGACTTTTTGGGTTTCAGATAAACTTATCGTACTAAATTTATTATCTGCCCACAGATAATTAACTTGAATATTGTTCGGGCTAACTTTATAACTTTTTGCAATATCATTTTTAGCAGACTGTGAGATAGTAATAATTGCATCACTCCTTTTTATAGATGGAGGAACAAGAATATTCATATATGTTCTATAATGAAATGAATAATACTGTTTGCAGGTTTTTGTTAAAGCATCCGCAACGACTGTTACGTTTTTCCATCTGCGTTTAACCATAGGAACAAAAATGTAAGGAGTAAAGAAAATATCAAGTTCATACTCCCGAATTAATTTAGGAAGAATAAAGTTTATCCAATAGTGTTCATATAATTGACGCGGAAGGTGATTTTTTTTTAATGGGATATAAGTATAGAAATTATTTTGCTGCGTTACATCTTCATATTGAAAAACATAATACTTATTTACTAAATCATATTCTGGAATAAATTTGATAAGATTTGCTAAGTAGCTTGCAATTCCTCTTATAGGAGTGCTCAATAATCGTGCATCAATTCCAATTTTCATCTGAAGTAAAGTACTTTAATTATTTATTAACAATTATGAATATAAAACCGCATAAATTATAATTTATGACAGGAATAAAATTTCTTACAAGGGTCTGCAAAAATTTAGGCTGAATAGTTTGTTTATTAATCTGAGATATAAATTATAATTAAAACGCTTATTTATTCTTATCAATTTTCTTCATTTCAAAGTAATTCTGAAATAGCGTTTCGTATCGGTAAAAATTTATAATCATTTAATAAATGAACGAACTTGGATTCAGTTTTTTTCAAGTTAGTATAATGTCTGAACTTATATTGATAATTAATATTTTTTACTCTTGGTTGTTTCGGATCAAATTCCCAGGGATGAATATAGAAAATATAAATTCCCTTATCTCTGATAATTTTATCAATTCCACTTTTAAAAATAGTATATGGAATGAACCTAAAATAAAAACCACCCGACCATGGAAGTTTAATCCCCGCATAATTGTTATAGGATAGCATCACCTGATAAAAATTTTCCTTTAACTCGAATATTGAATTTTTCGGAACTTCATAATCCACTAATTTGCCATAACGTTTATGTACTACAGTTAAAAACAAACTCGAGTCGTACTTAAATCCTAGTGAAATTAAGACATCAATTGCCCAATCAGTTATCGAAAAGTTTGGGGCTCGATATCCAATTATTTTTTCTCCGATAGAGTCCTCTAAAATATTTTTAGTTTTAATTACGTCCTCTCGGAATCTTTCCGGGGTTAATGAGTAAACTAAATCATGATTATATCCATGGCAGGCAATTTCGTGACCTTGTTGATGGATCCTCTTAATCACCTGTGGAAATCTATCGGCAATCCATCCTAAAATAAAAAAGGTAGCTGAAGAGTCATATTTATCTAATAAATCTAAAATAATATCAACATTTCTTTCAACCCTTGATACATTTCCGTCCCAGGAATCTCTTGTGATAGCCTGTTTTAAATTATCAACTTGAAACCAATCTTCAACATCCACACTTAGAAAAGTCTTCATCTTAATTGGCAGCCTTTCGCTTTAAATCTTTTAACATCCTCATAAGTTGGGAAAGTATTGTATGTGGCAAATTTTGAATCATTGGCTATAAAATTAATATTACCATTATTCAATATTTTTATAGCTTCCAGAAATGCAACAACACTTAACTTTTTCGTTCTTCTTATCAAGGAGTCAAGGGATTCCTTAGGATCAAGATTGAAGTATTTTTGGAGTAATATCTCTCCATCATCTAAAGTTTCATTCATTTTGTGAATTGTTACTGCACTTAAAGAATCATTTTCATAATTGAACAATGACCAAAAATTCGGCATCATACCTCTATTTTTGGGAAGTTTTGAAGTATGAATATTAAAGCATCCCATTTTTGGAATAGTTAAAACGTCCTTTTTAAAGATCTGACTGGCTGCTATCGAAAATATTATATCCAAATTCAAAGAAGTTAAAAATTTTAGTGATTCTTTAGAGTTGATATTCTTCAAATTAAATATTTTGATATTATTTTTCAAAAGGATCTGCTCTACTGAAAATGCTCCTGGAAAATTACCTTTGAATAATTTTATAGCAATTAAATTCAGCACTTTATAGAGAACATATTTAATACCAAGAACTAAAAAATTCCAGTAACCATAAAAATCAATCATCTGTTTAATGAGTTTCTTCTTAGATTTTTTTCCAAGCGGTGGCTGAATTATAACACCCACTAACTCAAATTGATTTACAAGATTTTGTTTAAACAATTCTTCAAAGAAAATTGAGACATAAAACGGATCATCCTGGGTAACTAGTAGTATTTTCAACATATTTGTTTTTTCAAACTAAGGATATACAATAATTAATTTACTTATGGAATTAAAATAAATATTTTATTATTTGAATCTTATTGAATTAGACTTACCCATTTCTTTATTGAAAAAGTCCTTGAAGGCTTTTAGAATAATCGAAACGTTTTTCGAATTATCATTCAATAGCCAGTATATAATCTTAATCAACATTGAAAAGCTGATATAAAATAAGGTCAGGATGAAAATAAATGAAAAACTTTTGCTTGCAAAATAAAGACGATTTCTTGTTACATAATAAAGCGGTAATAAAGAAAGATTTTCTTTTGTGGAACTGCTAACTTTATGATAGATCTTTGAATTGTGAGATACAATAATTTTATATCCAGATTGAGTTGTTCTATAACATAAATCGGCATCTTCAACGTACAAGAAAAAATTATCATCAAATACTCCGACCTTCTCAAATACTTCTTTTTTTATTAACATACAGCAACCGGAAACAAAGGTAACTTCTATATCATCTATTATTTTCCCATCATCATATCGTTCCGAATAAGCAAATCCAGAACCACGAATTTTACTTATTATTCCTCCTTCGGTCCAAATTTTCTTTGGTTCAGTAAAATAATTTATTTGAGGGGCTGCAATTCCAACATTAGGATTCCTTTCAAAAACTTCCAAAAGCGGTTCAATAAAATTTGTCTCAGCTATAGTATCATTATTCAATAACAAAATATAATCAGCTTTTTCTTCAAGAGAATTTTTTATTCCTAAATTGTTGCCTCCGGTAAAGCCTAAATTAACATCACTCCGCAGAACTCTAACATTAGGTAAATTGTTTTTTAATTTATTAAACTCCTCAGCATCAGATCCATTATCAACAACAACAATTTGATAATTATCATAAGTAATTTTCTGTAATGAGATAATACATTCAGAAGTATCCTTATATCCATTCCAATTCAGGATCACTATAGCAATTTTAGGATTCATATTTAAAATATATTGGTACCTAATAAATATCTATTAAGAAATATTATTTTTAAAACTACTTAGGAAAGTTATCTCATCTACTTCAGGTATACCGCCAGGGAAAAATCGATTTTTAATTAAAAAAACTAGACTATTTCGAAAAATTTTCATTTTCCAAATAATTGATTTTTGAATCAAACTATGTTGAGAAAATTCGTCCTGATTAATAAAATATTCATAACTATTATAAATATCAGCAAACCACCTAAATGAAGGGTGATATCCGGCTTTAATAATTTGGTAGGTGTGATCAACATGTTCTAAAGCATTTTTATATCGTTCATCCATATAACCAACCGCTTTGATGGTATCTCTGTGAAAATATGAAAAAGAGCCAGATATATTTCTAAAAAAAACAATTTTATTGCCATTAAAGTCCAGTATCTTTTTAATCCAGTAACTCCTATCCTTTTTTAGATTTTCTTTTACATATCCGAAATTAAAATGCTTTATCCCACTACTTTCAGAGGCGCTGATATAATAGAGCAACACATTCCTATTCTTTATTATGATATCATCTTCACTTAAAAATATATGAGTACAATTCTTATCAAAAAGATATTTCAAAGCATCATTCTTAGTTTTTGCTATCCCCATATTTTGAGAATGTTGAATTACATTTGCATGATTTGGGTAAATCTCTGCTGAATAAGGTTCTCCATCATTCACTATCACTAATTCGTCGACTTCAGGAAGATTACTTACACATTTTTTAAAGAAGTTAGCACGATTACAAGTAATTATTCCAAGACCAATTTTTTCTTTATTCATTATATCAGTTCTACAATTCCATATTTAATGAGAGTTGTACTAAATCGGATTTTTTATATCTCAAATATCTTTTAGCTACTTTTTTTGCTTTTTTTGAATCATTCGTTTTTCTGAGTAAAAGAATATTAAAGTAGTATATAAATCCAACTGAATGAAAAAAATATTTTGGATATTGAACATTAACTAACTTCAGTCCGATCTTTATAAGAAATAAAATTGGTAATGGGAAATAGAGATATTTCCCATAAAATTTTTTAAGCTCATTAAGATTATTTTCATTCAAATTATTTAGAAAAACTGGTGTATGATATTTTTGAATCCTTCGAACTTCCGTTAGGTTTCTTTTTAAATTTTCATATTCCTTATTCTTTTTTTGGGGGGACTTATAAAAGAG
>CALLZX010000282.1 GCA_937858935.1 uncultured Ignavibacteriales bacterium
AGCAGCGAATAGTTTTGCATATTTCTGGCGCCAACCTGAAAAATATCTGTGTACTTATATACCAAATCAATCATAGAATTTTCAAGTACTTCGGTTATTACTAATAATCCAAACTCATCGGCGGCTTTACGTAATAGTCTTAGGCCTTCTTCACCCAATCCCTGAAAAGAGTAAGGTGAACTACGAGGTTTAAAAGCACCTCCTCGTAAAATTTTAACTCCACTTTTATTAACTAACTCTGCAATTATCATTATCTGTTCTTCACTTTCAACAGAACATGGGCCTGCAATTACACTTACTTCATTTCCACCAATAACAACATTCTTGATCTTTATAATCGTATCATCTTTTTTAAAACTACGACTTGCAAGTTTAAATGGTTCGGTGATTCTATAAACTTCTTCAACACCATCTAGTATTTTAATTTTTCTTGTGTCAAAGTTTGGCTGAACGCCAATCGCACCAAGTATCATTCGCTCTTCACCAGCAGATTTATGAATTGCGAATCCATAATCTTCGAGATGCTTAATTATATTTTCGAGCTGTTTGTCGTTTACGTTTTTTTCAAGAACAACTATCACTTAGTCTCCGTGTTTAATTCTGTATGAAAATTTTTCTCACCGGCTTTAATTTCAAAATCAAGATAATCATCTTTTGTAGGAATAGGACAAGTGAAGAGATCACTATATGCACAATAAGGGTTATAAGCTCTGTTAAAATCTATTTCATAGACAAAATCCGGATCACTCTTCAATTCAAAATCTAAATATCTTCCGACAGGATAAGTCTCCTTTCCTGTTGTCTGATCCGTAAACCAAATACTGTAGTAACTTTGTCCTTGGGGACCAAAACTTTTGTATATATTCAACTTGTGATCTTTACCCTTATAGTTAAGCAAAACATATCCTTCTATGATTGCTTTTCTCTCTTCACCGCGTGTTCCAAAGATTGGAATGGTATCCTGAGTACTATTCTTGTATAATTTAGATTTAAAAACAAATTCTGCTGTAGCATCATAGTATTTTAATGGTTGAAACTTTGCAGTCGAGTCAACTTTAAAAGGAGAGTAATTATCAAATTGCATCTCCCAGTCTTTGTTTTCTCTTTCCTGCTGAAGCTGACTAATAAATTGTTCATCCAGCTTTAATACACTTTCGTTGTTTCCACAGGAAAAATGTATCAATCCAATCAACAGAAATAATAAATACTTTTTAACCATTTTCACTCATTTTCTTTTTTAGTTCGTTTAATTTATTTAAAGCTTCTAGTGGAGTAATTTTATCAAGCTCCATTTTATTAATCTCGGTTCGCAATGAGTCATCTTTAAACTCAAATAAACTTATCTGATTATCATTTTCCGATTTTAATTTCTTTAATCTTTCTTTCTTAATCTCGTAAGGAGTTAACTCTTTACTTTCAAGATTGTCCAAAACTTCTTTTGCACGATTTGTAACAAACAACGGCAAGCCCGCCATTTGTGCTACTTGAATTCCATAACTATGATCTGCTCTGCCGGGATTTACTTTGTGAAGAAATACAACTTTATCATCATATTCACGAACTTCCACTTTGTAATTTTTTATTTTTGGAAAAAGTTCAGCCATTTCATTTAATTCATGATAATGAGTTGCAAACAAAGTCTTTGCTGAAACATCTGGATTTTCATGAAGATATTCTGTTATTGCCCAGGCAATTGAGATTCCATCAAAAGTGCTTGTTCCTCTACCAATTTCATCTAACAATATTAAACTTTTTTGTGTTGCATTATTCAATATGTTTGCAGCTTCCTGCATCTCAACAAGAAATGTACTTTCGCCAGCAGTAATGTTATCGCTTGCACCAACACGAGTAAATATTCTATCAACAATTCCTATATGGGCTTCTTTAGCGGGAACGAATGAACCAATTTGCGCCAGCAGAACTATCAAACCAACTTGTCTTAAATAAACAGATTTGCCAGCCATGTTTGGTCCGGTTAGCAGTATAATTTGCTGATCATTATTATCGAGCAAGGAATCATTTGGTGTGTATTTGTTTCCCGGATCAAGAATTCTTTCCACAACCGGATGACGACCTTGAACAATATTTATTTTATCTGAATCATCAACATTTGGTTTTACATAATTATATTCTTCTGCACATTGAGCAAAACTATTAAGACAGTCCAGCATTGCAATCAGTCTTGCATTTTTTTGTATAGACTCAGCTTCATTTGCTACGAAAGCACGAATCTCATTAAATAATTGTGATTCAAGTTCGTTTATTTTTTCCTGTGCATTTAGAATTTTATCTTCATACTCTTTTAGCTCTGGAGTTATATATCGCTCGCTGTTTACAAGGGTTTGCTTTCGTATGTAATTATCCGGAATTTTATTTTTATGAGTATGACTTATATCAATGTAATATCCAAACACATTATTAAAATTTACCTTAAGAGATGGAATTCCTGTTCTTTCTCTTTCAGTCTGCTGAAGGGTTGCGATCCACTCTTTTCCGTGTAAAGAAATATCTCGCAGTTCATCAAGTTCAGGACTAAATCCATTTCTAATTATTCCACCTTCATTTATAGATGCTGGTGGAGAATCAATTATGGCTGATGCAATTTTTTCTGTAATATTTTCAAGTGGATCCAGCTGGTCAGAAATATTTTTAAGTGTAGATACTTTTAACTGTTCTAATAATTCTTTTGCAGCAGGAATTTTCTTTAATGATAATTTAACAGCTACTACTTCTCTAGGCGTTGCTCGTGCAGTACAAATTCTTGAAATCAATCTTTCAAGATCACCAATTTCATTTAAGTTTTCTGTTAATTCTTTTCTGACTTTTTTATTCTTTAATAATTCTTCAACACTATTGTGTCTTTTCTTAATCGGATCAAGATCACGCAAAGGAGCAGAAATCCATTTCTTTAATAATCTTCCGCCCATTGCTGTTTGAGTTTTATCCAATATAGAAATTAACGATCCTTCTCTTCCACCATCATTCATCGAAAAAGTAATTTCAAGATTCCTTTTTGTTGAATGATCAAGAATCATGTAATCAGAAGGGTTGTAGAGTGAAATTCTGTTTAGATGCGAAAGATTAACTCTTTGAGTTTCGTTTAGATAATTTAGGACCGCACCGGCAGCAATAATTCCAGCGGTTAGATTTTCAATACCAAATCCTTTAAGCGTAACAGTTTTAAAATGATTTTTGAGAAGTTCGTTTGCAAAATCAAAACTAAATATCCAATCTTCAAGTTTTGTAATTCTTAATGAAGGATTAATTCTTTCAATCAGTTTACCTAAAAATTCTTTGTCACGTTTGGGTATCAAAAACTCTGATGGATTAATTGATTCAATTTGTTCGCCAAGTTGAGCAAGTGGAATTTCAAAAACATAAAATTCACCTGTTGAGATATCACAAAAAGATAATCCGCATATCTGATCTAAGATTGAAATCGCGAGCAGGTAATTATTTTTTTTATGATCAAGCAGTTTATCAGAAAGAGTAACACCGGGAGTTACAACTTCCACAACTTCACGTTTAACAATTCCCTTTGCAAACTTTGGATTTTCCATTTGCTCACAAACAGCAACCCGGTATCCGGCACGAACAAGTTTTGGTAAATAAGTATCAATAGCGTGATGCGGAAATCCTGCAAGAGGTGTATCACCGGCATATCCATTTGAACGTTTTGTCAGCGTAATGCCCAAAACCTTCGAAGCTAACTTTGCATCTTCCTCAAAAGTTTCAAAAAAATCCCCAACCCTGAACAATAGGATTGTATCAGGATGAGCCTGTTTTACCTTATAATACTGCGCCATTAGAGGCGTTTGCTGGGTTTGTGATTTCATAATTGAAGTATAAAAATAGTGATTTTAGTATTCAAATATGAATCCTTTCGTAAATCAAAATTAAGTGTAACAGAAGGATAATTTGCCTTAATGCGCAGGATGATTGATCTAAAACCATTTTTTTATATATTTGCTTTTGAGTAGTAAGATTGATGGAAACACTAATTATAAATCATCAATCTCTTTCCTTTTTATATTCGTGTGGAATTTTTGAAAGAAGAATATCATAAATGGCACTCCCAGTTTATTAATAGGGAGTTTGAAATGTTGACTTTTGGACAAACAGGTTTTCCTGTAATTGTATTTCCGACTTCAAAGGCAAGATATTATCAAGCCAAGGATTTTGGATTGATAAATGCAGCAGCTTTCTTAATTGATACCGGCAAGGTAAAGATTTATTGTCCGGATAGCATTGATAACCAAAGCTGGTATAATAAAAGTATTCATCCTGCGGATAGAGTTAAAACTCAGCTTGCTTATGAGGAAGTGATTCTTAATGACGTTATTGAATTTGCATTTCAAGATACCGGATTTGATAAAGTTGGATTAGCTGGCTGCAGTTTTGGCGGATATCATTCTGCAAACATTGCATTCCGCAATCCGGATAAAGTAGGATATCTATTTTCAATGGGCGGCGCATCCAACATAAAAAGATTTCTAGATGGATATTATGATGATAATTGTTATTTCAATAATCCGCCTGATTATCTTTCAAACTTGAGTGATAATAAAATTCTGGACAAAATAAAAAAAATGGGAATCATACTTGGCACTGGTGATTCTGATATGTGTCTTGATGAAAATAAAATTCTTTCGGATATATTAAAGAAGAAACAAATTCCACATTGGTTGGATGTTAGAAAAAATACTGGCCACGATTGGAATTGGTGGAAAGAAATGTTTGTTGAGTATTTAAATAAGATTGAGGTTTAACCCCACCTTTCCTCCCCTTTCAGAAAGGCGAGGAGCGAGGAGGGGTTCAGATTTTTACAATAAATCAGAGAGTTAAAAAATGAAAAAAATCGGGATTCTTTTTGGTCAGGAAAATACTTTTCCACAAGCTTTTGTTGATAGAGTAAATAGCAAAAAAGAAAATGGAATTACTGCAGAACTTGCTTATATAAACAAAATTATTCAAGGCGAACCACTTGGTTATGATGTTTTGATTGATAGAATTTCTCAGGATGTTCCTTTCTATCGTGCAATGTTAAAGAATGCAGCAATATCAGGAACAGCAGTAATTAACAATCCTTTTTGGTGGAGTGCGGATGACAAATTTTTTAACAATGCTCTTGCAACAAAAATTGGAGTTGCAGTTCCAAAGACTGTAATACTTCCATCTAACCAGCACCCAACAGACACAAATGAGAGATCATTTCGTAATCTTGCTTATCCATTGGATTGGGAAGGTATTTTTGAGTACATCGGCTTCCCTGCTTACTTTAAACCATTTGCTGGCGGCGGATGGAAAAATGTTTACAAGCTAAACAACATGGATGAATTCTTTAAAGCTTATAATGAAACCGGACAACTTGTAATGATGCTGCAGGAAGAAATCATATTCACCGAATATTTTAGATGTTATTGTTTAGATAGACAGGATGTTCACATTATGCAGTATGATCCGAGACAGCCGCATGAATTTCGTTATGTAAGAAATCCAAAACCACTTGATAAAAAATTGTTGGATGATGTTCATAGTGGAGTTCTTGCACTCAACAAAGCACTCGGTTATGATTTTAATACGGTCGAGTTTGCAATTCGTGATGGTGTGCCTTACGCAATTGATTTCTGTAATCCAGCTCCGGATGCTGATGTAAATTCTGTTGGTCAGGAAAATTTTGAATGGATTGTTGAGGCTGCTGCTAATATGGCAATCAGAAGAGCGAAAGCACATAAACCTGAACAGAATAATCTTACATGGGGATCTTTTGTTACATCGTTTGCAAATAATAAACCTTTGAAATAAGAAAGAAAAGTCGTTATGGCAGAAGCTGGTTTGTTTACGCTTGGTGTTGAGGAAGAATTTCAAATTGTTGATCCCGTAACACGGGAATTAAAATCTCACATCCAGCAAATTCTTGAAGATGGAAAGATGATACTTGCTGAAAATGTAAAAGCGGAAATGCATCAATCTGTTGTAGAAATGGGTACTGATATTTGCTTAGATGTGAAAGACGCTAGACAGCAGGTAACAAAACTTAGAACAGATCTTGCAAAACTTGCAATCAAGAATGGACTAAGAATTGCGGCTTCAGGAACACATCCATTCTCTCACTGGAAGGATCAAAAAATCACAGAGCATCCTCGTTACAAAGTTATTGTTGATGATATGCAGCAAGTTGCTCGTGCTAATTTAATATTTGGTCTGCACGTTCACGTTGGAGTTGAAGATCGTGAAGTAGCAATACACATAATGAATGCTGCTAGATATTTTCTTCCTCACATTTTTGCACTATCTACAAACTCTCCATTCTGGATTGGTAGAAACACTGGTTTTAAATCATACAGAAGCAAAGTTTTCGATCGTTTTCCAAGAACAGGAATTCCTGATTTCTTTAACGGTGTATCTGAGTATGATAAGTACATAAACTTGCTTATTAAAACCGGTTGTATTGATAACGCAAAAAAAATATGGTGGGATATTCGTGTTCATCCTGTATTTAAAACATTGGAATTTAGAGTTTGTGATAT
>CALLZX010000283.1 GCA_937858935.1 uncultured Ignavibacteriales bacterium
GGAACAAACTGGAATTCAATAACTTCAAATACCACGCTCGGATTAAATGATATTCTATATTCTACAATTTCTGATTACTGGATTGTAGGGGATAATGGAACTATTCTTAAGTCATCAAATTCAGGATCATCTTGGTCATCTGAAAATCTGGATACTTATGCCTCAATACATCATATCTCCCAATTTTCAGGAATAAAATTTATTGCTGGTGAATATGGTCTATTAGCCCAAAAGAATAACTCAGACCCTTGGAATTTTTGGAATAAAGGAATGAACATAAGTGTTAACTGGATAACGTTTTCAGACGGTGTGAATGGATTTGGTGTGGGACAGTATGGAAGAATTATAAAAACCATTGATGGCGGAAAAATTTGGAATGATGTTTACAACGGAATTACAGGTGATTCATTCTACGGTGCAGATATGTCTGATCAAAATAATTTATGGCTGGTAGGTGATCTGGGGGTCCTTCTACATACTTCAAATGGCGGCACTAGTTGGATTCAACAGACAACAAATACAACAAACACATTATTAAGTATTAGTTTTGTTGATGGAAATAATGGTTGGGCTGTTGGAGATTTAGGAGAATTGATCCATACTTCAAACGGAGGAGTAACCTGGGTCAAACAAAATTCCGGTACAAGTAAATTACTTTTTGGTGTTACCTTTAAAGATTTAAATAATGGCTGGATAACAGGAGAAGATGGTTTGATATTGCGTACTACGGATGGTGGAAATAATTGGAGTCAACAATTCAGTACTACAACCAATGCCCTTTTTTATCCATCCTTTATTAATTTGAATATTGGATATTGTGCTGGTTCATTTGGAACTATATTGAAAACAACAAACGGCGGAGGGACTTGGGCTGCATTAGTTAGTAACACGACCAATAATATTTATTTAGTAAGCGGAGTTTCAGAAAATTCAATTTGGGCGGTTGGAGATAGCGGAATGGTTCTTCATAGCATCAACGGTGGATTAAACTGGTTGAAGGAATTTTCAAAAACCGGATATGATTTATTTGGATTAGATGTAATTAGTGACTCAGTTGCATTCATTGCAGGGGATAATGGAACTGTCCTCGTAACAGGTAATTCAGAATACATTCTGGATATTCAGGAAGAAGATTTTACTAATACTCAAATCCCAACAAACATAACCTTATATCAGAATTATCCAAATCCTTTTAATCCTTCAACTAGAATAAAATTTTCAATTATACACAGTGATCATGTAGCGATGAAGATATTTGATATTTTAGGTAAAGAAATTGAAACTTTATTAGAAGAAGAATTATCGCCAGGAATTTATGAGATAAATTGGGATGCCTCAACTTTACCTGCAGGAGTTTATTTTTATAGATTGCAGGTTGGTTCATTTGTTCAAACAAAGAAGACAATTATATTAAAATAAGTAGTTAATAAGGGTCGTATCAAGAATCTGGAATTATGGTATTAGTCACAATTCTGCTAGCTAAAGGTTAATAATTAGTTTGATAGTGCTATCTTTATCAATTAATAATTTTCGACCATTTAGTCGTATGTCACTGTATTTGTCGAGAGTGTCTTTTGTATTGTTTCCTTTTCATTGAGCAATGTTAATAATTTAAATGGCATTTATATTGCTAAATTCAATCAGAGGTTTATATGAAAACAATTTTAACAATCGTATTACTTTCAGCAGGGCTGATATACAGCCAGACGATTTCTGATTCAACCCAAACTAGAAAAAAGAATCAGGAACGTGAACAGGTTCAGAATCAAAATCCTGAAATGAAGAAAAATCAGGAACAGATAGGACCAAAAGGTAATCCGCAAACTGATGTGAAAGAAAATCGCAAAAAGAAAGATGTTTTTATTGATAAAGACGGAGATGGTATTTGCGATTCCAGACAAAGCGGAATGAGTTTTAATAAGATGAGAAAAAGACAAGGTTCGGGACAGAAAGGTCCTGGTGGCCCGGGTGGAAGTGGTAATGGCAGCACAAGTGGCAATGGTTATGGTGGGGGACGATAATTCTTCTTAAATCAACTTATGAATAAACAGATCAGTTCAATAATAATACTATCTATTCTTGTTATAACCTCAGCACAGGCCCAGTTTAACTTCTATACTTATTATCAGGGGATTTACGATGATAATATTTATAACACAAGTGAAAACGTTTCTGATTTTATTAACAGTATATCTTTTGGTTCAGCATACAATATTGAATCTGAATTAAACAACCTCCAAATTTATTATGAGGGAAGTTTAAATTATTTTCAAACCGTAACCGCAAAGACATTTAATACGCATCGAATTGGGTTAGTTGAAACACATTTATTTTCTATTGACGATAATCCATTAAATGCGGGGATTAATTATTCTTTCAGGAATAACAGGGACGAATATGAAGTTTATGATTTTGATCAGATTTCTGCATACGTAAATTACCGTCACTCTATCAGTGAAAGTGATTTTATTCTACCAGGTTATATTTTCAATAGAAATTCTTATAATAATTTTACTTTGTATTCACATAATGAACATAGATTGTTCTTAACCTGGATATCAAACTTTGAAACTCAAACATCACTTAGTTTAAATGCCGAATATTTGATCAAGCAATATTTTGAAGAGTATGATTATGAAGACTATTTAAATGAAGCTTCAGTATTTAAGCTTAGAGTTAATATCGGGCAATCATTGGATGATCTTACGGGATTAAATGGTTATGTGATCTATCAAAAAAATCTATCCGAGGGCAGCCGATATGTAATTAGTGACTCATTGATTTATTATGAGGAAGAAATATTTAACGATATTTATTCTTATGATGGAGTTGAAACGGGATTGGGTTTTAGACACTACTTTAATGAAAATATAGAGTTGAATCTAGAAGCAAAATATTTGATTAGAAATTATTCTTCTCTTCCTGCAGTTGATAAAAATGGCATTGAATTAACTTCTATGCGTGAAGATACTCAATTTGGATTCGGAGCTGGAATTGTTTTTGATCTTAGTAAAATGATGAAGGGATTATCTTTATCTGCATCATGGAATTATATCAAAAACAAATCGAATGACTACTACTACAAATACTCTAATCAAATTATTTCTTTTTCACTAGATTATGATTTTTAATACTTAAGGTTGTCATTGCGAATCCCGAAGGGATGAAGCAAGCTGTTAATATTTTACAATCGTAAGTTGTTTAGATTGCTTCACTCGAAGACTCGCTCGCAATGACTAATTGATATCATCCAAATTTTTTAATACCATACTTCTGCATTTTATAACGCAGATTTCTTTCTGTCAAACCAAGTATTCTTCCCGCTTGTGATTGATTGCCATTTGCGCTGCTCAATGCGTCAAAAATCAATTTCTTTTCTAACTCTTCAACCTGATCGATTAAGCTACCGGTTTCTATTTGTGGGATCTCTTTTTCACCTTTAAATCCCTTAACAACATTTGGTAAATCATTCAAAGTTATTGCTTCACTGCGACAGAGGACAACGGCACGTTCGATAATGTTTTCTAACTCGCGTACATTTCCGGGAAAATTATATTTTATTAATGAATCGACAGCTTCTTTTGATAATGTAAGTTTATTTCTATTGTTTTCTTTAGCGTACTTCTCAATAAAATAATCAATCAAAGGAAGAATATCTTCTCTTCGTTCGCGCAAAGGAGGAATGTGAAGCGATACAATATTTAATCTATAGTACAAATCTTCTCGAAAACTTCCGTCTTTAATTTTTTCTTCAAGATTCTGATGTGTAGCCGCCATTATTCTAACATCAATATTAATATTTTCTGAAGATCCCACTCTTTCGATCTGATGTTCCTGTAGTACGCGAAGTAATTTAACTTGTAAATTAATTGGAATATCACCAATCTCATCTAAGAAAATTGTTCCACCATCTGCGAGTTCAAATCTACCTTTCTTTGCTTTATCTGCCCCTGTAAATGCTCCCTTTTCATGTCCGAATAATTCACTCTCCAATAATGTTTCCGGTAAAGCTGGAATATTTACAGCAATAAATGGTTTTTCTTTTCTTGGACTTACATAATGGATTGATTTTGCTAATACTTCTTTTCCTGTTCCGCTTTCACCGGTAATTAAAATAGTTGCTTTGCTGTCGGCTGCTCTGGCGGCTACACTTAAGACTTCTTCCATCTTTGCAGAATGTGAAATAAACGAATCAATCTTAAATTTTTCTTTAAGCTGATTTTTTAGGATCTGAATTTCTGATTTTAAATTATTATGCTCAATAATTCTTTCAATCATTAAATCCAACTCATCAAGATCCACGGGTTTGGAAATATAATCAAATGCTCCAAGTCTCATTGCTTTAACTGCATCTTCAATTGTGCCGTATGCAGTTAAGATTACAAAACTAGTTTCGGGATTTATCTTTTTAACATCTTCTAAAACTTCTAATCCTGTTTTATCCGGCATCTTGAAATCAGAAAGAACAATATCTATAAGATTGTTTTGAACAGTTTTTATTCCTTCTGTACCTGATGAAGCTGAATATATTTTGTAACCTTTTTTTTCGAGATATCCCTTAAGAATACTTCTCTGGGCATCTTCATCATCAACGATTAATATTGAGTAATCTTTCATAGTGTTGGTAAAATAATTTTAATTGTAGTTCCATTGTTGACTATGCTCGAAACAGAAATTGATCCGTTATGTTGAGAAATAATTTTTTGTGATATACTTAGTCCCAAACCATTACCATCTTTTTTTGTGGTAAAGTATAAATCAAAAATTTTTTTCTGCTGCTCTGGAGAAATTCCAATTCCATTGTCTGAAACCTGAATAATAAAAGCTTTTTTTGCTTTAAAGTATTTAACTATTACTTCTCCACCATTACTAACTGCATCAAAAGAGTTTTGAACAATATTTAATAATGTTTGTTTAATTAAATCCGGGTCAAACTTAATATTTAAAGAATCATCTTTTTGTAAGATGAACTTAATTGCTTTTTGTTTCGCCTGATCTTCAAATAAATGAAAGACTTCTTCAAAGTATGGTTTAAGCTCAACTGGTTTTAGATTTAACTCAATCGGTTTAGCATAATTTAAGAATTGAGTAATAATTTTATTAACTCTATTAACTTCAGTTCTTAAAAGCTGAGTAATATCATTATACTCTGTTTGGCTGGAAGTTGGAATAAATTCTTTATTCAGTCTTTGTGCAATCATCCCAATTGCGTTAATAGGGTTTCTAATTTCGTGCGCAACTCCCGATGCAAGTTCACCCATTGCAGAAAGCTTTTCATTTTTCTTGGCTTCGTCTTCAAGTCGCTTTGTATCAGTTAAATCTTTAATAACAATCGTAAACTTTACCTGATTAGAATGCGGATCATCCAACTGAGAAATGCTAAATGATAGATGCTTTAACTCACCGAATAAATTAATTTCTTTTTCAAAGACAGGTGTTACATCAACCGAATCGTTACTACCAAGAAATTCCAAACGTCCTTCAGCAATTGAATTGATTTTGCTATTCAAAACATCATTAGAGTTTACCTTAAATAATTCTTCGGCAGACTTGTTAAATAATGTTATATTATTTTCTTTATCTAAAACAATTACTGCTTCACTCATATTTTCTAAAACAGAAGAAGTTAAAGTTTTAAACTTTTCATATTCATTTGATACCGATTTAAGGTTTTGCATTGTAAAAATTATACTTAGTACGATGATTGAAATAGCAGCAAGGATTAATGATATAATAATTAATCTTCTCAACATTCTGTTTTCAACGTTTCTGATATCTTCTAAAGATACGCCAAGTCTGTATATCCCAATAATTTCATCATCCAATGAAAATCTCTTTGTAACTTCGTATACTTCATGTCCTTTATGGTTAGTAGTTCTTGAGAAAACGGAATCAGAAGATAAAGCGGGAATTAAAAAATCTGAATCGTTAATTGCTTCAACAGTATCAATTTTTTCACTTGCTGCAATCACACCAATTGAATCCTGCAAAATTATGTATTCAATTCCATGATGCCTAGACATTTGCTGAAGTATAACGCCAATTCCAATTTTCTTTCTGAACTCAAGAAAGTCTTTAGCATCCATATTAACAACAATAGCCCCTTTGTGGTTCGATCTTGCAACAGCAACAGCAAATCTTTCTTCCTCTGCGAACTCAGCAGTCTTTAATCCAATTATTAGTTCATCAACATCTCCAATAAGAACCGGTTCAAGTTCTTCAAAACGATTTACAGCCTCTTCCCCATGAATATGCCCCGGTTCTGGAACCCTGTTCGATAAAATTCTATCACCCTTAGAATCAAAAATGTTTATTCTATAAAGATTATTTTCATTAGCTATTCGGATCAGTTCATTTTTACTTAAAGATTTCTCAGCATCCAATCTTTTTATCATTCTTGCATTATCCAGTAATCTATCTGCAATCAAATCCTCAATCTCATAACTGGAATTGAGAGTGTTTTTACTGCTTTGTATTACCGATTCCAGAAGTGTTGATGAGTGTTCGTAAAGCAGTTGGAAGATTTCTTTTTT
>CALLZX010000284.1 GCA_937858935.1 uncultured Ignavibacteriales bacterium
AGACCATAGTTATCGCCAGGACCAGATGCTGCACCATACAAACCAACTTTATTACCAGGTCCACCATCAACTTCTCCAGAAGCGCCATAATAATTCCCTGAAACAGTTGGAAAAACGTAACCCACTACACCATTCTTACCACCATTAAAATGTCCACCTGTACCATATTTCCCTGCAGATATACATTTGCCAAAAACACCAATTGCATCTTGATAGGTACCTGTATATTCTGCATGTATGACTCGTGCCGCGTCAGAAAGAGAATAATCAGTAGTAAAGTATCCTGCATGCTCACTGTTTGTTGCTACATGTAGGGCGTACATTGGGTTTTCTGTTCCAATACCAACATTACCATTTCTGTCAAATGTCATTAAATTCTTAAGCGTTGTAATTCCATTATCACTGGCTGCATTTATTCTTAATTTTTGGTTCCAACTTTCTAAAGACCATCCTCTTAGTGTTGTTGGCTGGCTTTCTTCCAATATGGCTAATCCAATTAGTCCACCGCCTGTTCTTGATACTTTAAGACCCAGTCCTAATGTTGGAGTAGTGTTAACAGTAAGACTAAAATCGGGTGTATTTGTCGCCAGTCCAATTCTATTTCCATCATCAAATAAAGTAGAACTGCCAAGTGTTGTACTGCTGGTAAATTTAGAGATATAATTTGCTGTTCCACTTCCACCAATTGTTCCGCCGCCACCGGCTGTTGCGTTTATTGTTAGATTATTTCCACTTGGTGTAATTGTTACATTACTTCCTGCAACAAGATTAACATTATCTTTTAGACCATTTATACTTTTTACTACCTGGGCATCTGCAATTTTTACTGCCGTTATGCTTCCGCTGGGTACCGTTAAACTCATTATACTGTATGGTACTGAGGTTAAAGTTATTCTTGGTATTAGTTCACTTCCCGTTCCTATCGTAATACCAAGCCAGGCGGCTCCAACAATTGTTGCTGATGTTATTGGTGTTACACTTCCCAACTGTGTGTTTACAATACCACCAACTACATTTATTGTTTTTGTTTCATTCCAAAGCGCTGAGCCGCCGGATGGTAAATCGTATAATTTAAATGTAATGCTGTAATCGCCATTCGGTACTACAACTCCTGCAGCATCTTTTAGAACTCCCTGATAATTTATTGTTTGTGGAATGCCCTGCGAATAAATATTTGATATGCTTATTAAACTTATCAGTACAGCAAAAAGCAAAACAGATTTTTTCATTCTTGTTCCTTTTCAATATTAAATGTTTTTAATTAGGATTTTTATTTGTATATAATTTTTTTGATTGATGTTTTATTAACTCTGTAACACAAAGAGCCATAAAATCAGAATTATCATATAAATGATTTTGAAAAAATCACGTTTAAACTTTTGTATATCATAATGTATCGGGTTATTCATATTAATCATCCTTTAAGAAATAGATTGAAAAATATTAGCATCAGAGCTACCGTTACAATTATCACTAATGCATAAATGCTTATCTCAAGATGTTTTTCTCTTTTTTTTATCTGATCGTTATCTCCTAAACCCACTTGTCTTTTTTGCAGAAATTTCATTTAATGTTCTTTCACTGTTTTGGTTATTGACTAAGACTAAATGAATTTTTTAACACGGATACTTTTAATGTGCAAAAGTAAAATTTTATAAGTGCGACAAATTGCTTTTTTGATTCAATGTTTTGCCATTTTGATTCAAAACGCAGAATATTGGTTGTGGGGTGTTAAGTGTTGATACTTTTTTGAGTCTTTGTAATCGGTCTTAAAAGTGTGCTAAAGTTTGGTTTGTTTGAATTCCGAAGGAGAACAATTATAATGTTTTTGAAATGCCCGTGTAAATTGTGCCGGACTGCTAAATCCAACTTCAAGTGCAATTTGGGTTATGCTTAGTTTGTTTTCGAAAATCATATGTGCGGCGCGTTTTAATTTATAGATTCTAATAAACTCACCGGGACCTTTACCGATAACGGCGCTAAGTTTTCTGTTTAACTGGCTGCGGCTAACAAAAAGTTCCTCTGCAAGATTTTCACTTGTAAAGTTTTCATCCTGCAGGTGTGTTTCAATAATCTTATTAATTTTTTCAATAAAGTCTTTATCTAAATTATTAGTTGTAAAGTATTCTGCATTTAAACTTGTTTCCTTACTAAACTTTTCCTTTAAGTGCTTTCTTTGAGTTATAAGATTTTTAATTCTGATTGAAAGCTCTTCAAAATCAAATGGTTTGGTTAAATAATCATCAGCACCAAACTCCAGCCCTTCTAATTTACTTTGTTGAGTTGCTTTTGCTGTTAAGAGTATAACGGGAATATGGCTGGTTTTCCAATCAGTTTTTAATTTTTTGCAAAGTTCAAATCCATCCATCACGGGCATCATAACATCACTGATGATCAAATCGGGCAAACTATTTATTGCTGTATCAAGTCCGATCCTGCCATTTTCTGCTTGAAGCACATTGTAATCTTGCGTTAACAAACCAAGCACATAATCTCTGACTTCCGTTTGATCTTCAACAAATAAAAGCAATGGTTTAGAAATATTCTCCGTTGAAAAATCCTCATTTGGTTTTTCAATCTCAACAGAATTTTTTAAATCATTTTGATCTTCTGAGTAATTAGGTGAGGATAAATTTATTTGTGATTCTTTTGGGGATAACAAAGGAATCTTTAAAGTAAATTCGGTTCCCTCTCCTTCGTTGCTGCTTACGGAAATTTCCCAGCCAAGAAGTGTTGTTAATTCTTTTACAAGTGCTAAACCGATTCCCGAACCACCATAGTTTCTTTTTGATGAATCATCAACCTGAAAAAATCTATTAAATATTTTTGATTGATTTTCTTTTGTTATCCCGACTCCTGAATCGCTTACAGAAACCAAAGCAAATTTTTTATCTGAGATAATTTTTTCAACTACCTCAGTGTAAACAGTTCCACCAACATCAGTAAACTTAAACGCATTACTTAAAAGATTGTTAACTATTTTTTCAAACTTGTCTTTATCAAGTAAAGCAAATGCCGATTCCATATTTGAATTAAAGTTAAATTTTATATTTTTTTGATCCGCAAGAGGAATAAATGAATTCGAAATCGATCTTAAAAGTTTAACAACGTCATATGCTTCCTTTTTTAATGGAATTGATTCTGATTCCAGTTGTGATAATTCTAAAAGCTGATCTATCAACTGCTGAAGTTTTTCAGTGTTTCGCAAAAGCATTTTATAATAATCAGTAAGATTTTCTTTTATTCTTCCTCTTAACAATTCTTCCAAGGGCCCTTTAATCAGCATCAGCGGAGTTCTGAACTCGTGAGATAGATTTGCAAAAAATCTTGATTTCATCTGCTCAATTTCTCGCAGGTGATATGATTCAAGTTCTCTGAGCTTTAATTCGTGCTGCAATTTTGTTCTATAATTTTGAAATTTAATTATTGCCCAAAC
>CALLZX010000285.1 GCA_937858935.1 uncultured Ignavibacteriales bacterium
ACAATCCCAAATGTCACCCTGAGCGGAGTCGAAGGGTCTCGAGTGCAACTTAAGGTTTATGATATTCTAGGTAATGAAATTACAACTTTAGTAAACGACTATAGAGATGCAGGAATTTACAATGTACAATTCACAATGCACAACCTGCCTGCCGGTAGGCAAGGTTTAACTTCAGGGATATATTTCTATCAGTTAAAAACCGATAACTTCGTTCAGACAAAAAAAATGATACTGCTCAGATAATTGATCCTGAGCAGTTAATTTTTAGTCATATTCAACTTCACATAAAACCGAGTTAAGATCATTAAAAATTATTTCTTCAGGTTCTTCCGGCAATTGTGGAAGTTTGACTGTTGTCTCTTTTCCTTTTACTTCAATTCTCATTCTTGCAAATCTATCGTTCGATAAATTTATTCTAATTGGTACGTACATCTTAAAATCATCAGATACATTTTCCTGAATAATTTTGCAGGTTACAATAACTTTACCTTCTGCAGATTTTTCAGATTTGTATGAGAATGTGTAAGACGGCACATCCGTTCCATAAACAAATTGTTTAAAGAACCAGCTCATATCCTGCCCACAGTATTTATCTGTAATGTTTTTAAAGTCCGTAGTTGTAGCTTTTTTTCCATAAAAAGTTTTATAGTATTCTTTTATCATTTTTTGAAAAGGATCTTCATTCATTGTCTTTAAATCTATTAACATGTTTCTAAGCATATGCAGCACCCAGGCTCCCTTTTTATAAATTATTAAATCATAATCACCTTCAGTATCGCTGGTATTTGTTCTACTACCCAGCCATATTGGTCCAGCTTGCTGCCCTGTGCTGAATAGAAATTTTCTATTACTAAAAATTTCATCTTTCCATTTATCAAGCACTTTAAAAAATACTTCATTATCCTGAAAAGCTGCTTGTACAAACCACAGTGAAGAGTAAGTTGCAAACCCTTCACTTAACCATTGGTCATGATATGAATCAAAATTAACACCTATGCCCCACCATTGATGTGCAACTTCGTGCGCTCTAAAAATTTCATCCTCTTTGTCTTGCATTATTCCCTGATAATTAGCGAATGAAAGATGAATCAACCCCGGGAAGGCCTGACCGTGAAAGTAAGGTATTTCTGTAACCTGTAATTCATTAAGCGGAATTGGTCCTATAAGTCCTTTAAAGAATTGAATGCTTGCTAATACATCAGTTGCTATCTTTTCGTCCATATCAGCACCAGAAAGAGTACCATATTCTGCAAGCGTACTAGCAAGTTTTTGATGACCGGATTTTGATATAAAAACATTTACTTTTGTTTTGTTTTCATCTTCTAATTCAAACTTTTCAAAAAATCCAATATTAAAAGATGCACTATGTGCCGGTTCAACGGATTTCCATCTGCAAGTAATAAAATCATCGAATTTTTCTTCAGACTCCTTCTTGCCGATGCTGGCAAGCATGTATTTCTCTGGATATGTAAACGTCAAATCATACAAAACATTATCACGATAGGAATATCTTGGAAACCAATAATCAGGAGATTTTAATGAAATCCAACTAAGTTCGTCTTTCTCTAATAAATCACCACTATAATAAATTGTAATTTTATCATCAGCAGAAAGCGAATTTAATTTTATCCATAGTTCGGAATTTTCTTCCCCGCGGTAATAATCAAAAGTACGCTGATCATTAAGTAAAACAGAGTCCACTATAAGTTCATAATAGAGTGAGAATTTTATCCAGTTACTGTTGGTGTATTTTCTCTCATAATTAATTTCGCATTTAGCACTAAAATCCAGGTTATCCTCAATTTTAGAAATGATATTGTAGTTATTAATTTTTATAACATCTTCCTTAAAGCTTTTATCCTTATCAACAGGCTTTGGCAGTGAATAGCTGCTAATTACTTCCTGATAATCAGAACTGACAATAAACTTTGTATCCTTCTTTTTAAGAAAGGAAACTTCTTCTCTATCATAGGGAGATATTTTAAAAAATACCGGATCGCCATTCGTTAAACCAATATGTGCATAAAACAGAGAGTTGGTATGATAGTTTAGAAATGATCTCATGAAATCGGTGTCAAAATATCCCGCATCCGAATCGTTGGTATAATCAATAAAATTTTGAAAATCTCTTTTAATGTAAGATAAGTTTGACTGCTCACTAAATTTTAAATCACCAAGCAGCCTTAACTTTACCGGATCAGAGAACATTATTATGAGATAATAAAATTCCTCATCTAGACTATGCTTCTCATAAAATCTGTGCAGATGATCCTTTTCTATTTGGGAGGTTGGGGAGAAAGAAAATCTTCCTTTACCCTTAAATAGTAATAACCGTTCTGAACCTGCTATTTGACTGCATCTAAAAAGTTCGCCGCTAATCAGTTTAAATATCGCAGCATCCTGTTGAATTATTAAGCCGCTATCAGGAACTGCTGCAACTGATAAAGGCTGAACATTTTCAATTTCCTTTAATATATTTTGATATTCTTGATTTGTATTCTGATCTTGTGAAAGACAAAAACTATTAAGAATTAAAATAAGAGGTAGGATAAGGATGGAATGATTTTTCATATTTTCTCCCTTGCCGTTTAACACAATATTTTTACCCAAGTGTTTAAAAGATGCTGCCAAAAAATAAAGTATTCTGGTTTAGAATAAAATATTTTATAATATGATTGTTTTTGAAGTTGCAGAGAAATCGGATTATTTTTAATTAAACAGTAAATTTAATTATGATTAAAAGCTTAGAAATAAAAGACTACGCACTTATCGATCATATTAATGTTGAGTTTGGAAAAGGACTTAATATTATTACCGGCGAAACAGGTGCAGGTAAATCAATTTTAATTGATGCAATGAGTTTGCTGCTTGGGGAACGCGCATCTACAGAAATTGTGCGTAAAGGTGCTCAAAAATCTTTTGTAGAAGGAATTTTTGATGTTGAGCTGAATAAAAAAGTAAAATCACTGCTTGAAGAAAATGAGATTGAATTCCAGCCGGAGTTAATTATCCGCAGAGAAATTTCTCTTAAAGGTTCTAATAGATGTTTTGTTAATGATTCCCCTGTTTCGCTAAATATTATTAAGGAACTCGGCGATTTACTTGTGGATTTACACGGTCAGCATGAACATCAATCATTACTGCGAGCTGAAACTCACATTGAGTTTTTAGATGAGTTTGCAAATAACAACAAACTGCTGGAAGATTATAAAAGTGTATATAAAGAATTAAACAGCAAACAAAACGAGTTAAGAGAATTAAAATCCAAAGAAGAATCGTTAAAAGAGAAAAAAGAGATTTACGGTTTCCAGATAAAGGAGATTGATAATATAAATCCCCTGCCGGATGAAGATGAACTTATAAATAATGAGTTAAACATTCTTGAAAATTCCGAAAAGCTTTTAGAGTTAACTGATGATGTTTATAACAAGCTTTATGATGGTGAACCTTCTGTAATTGATTTACTTGGTGAAACAAAACATAAATTAAATCAGCTTGCAAACATTGATAAAACCTTTTTAGAATCAGAAGGTGAATGTGATTCTGCCTTGGCTGTTGTTAAAGAACTTGCAAATTCTCTTCGCAGCTACAAATCCAGAATTGATGTTGATCCAAAAGAAATAGAAAACAAACGGGAACGACTTGGATCATTAAATCTCTTAAAGAAAAAATATGGCGGCTCAATTGCAAAAATTATTGAGCATCGGGAGAAGATTGGAAATGAGTTTGAGCTTGCTGATAATTTTTCTGCGGCTATAAATAATCTGATTAAAAACATTAACGGTTTAAGAAAATCAGCGGGAGATGAGGCTGAAAAACTTTCCGCGTCCAGAAAAAAATATGCTGTTAAGGTTGAAAGTGAAGTAAAAAAGGTTTTAGCACAACTTGGCATTCCCGATGCAATATTTAAAGTTAATATCACACAGAATGAATCTGATAAAAATGACAATCATTCTGCAATTGTGAAAAATAAAAGCTACATGTGTTCAGAGACAGGAATTGATGAAGTAGAATTTTATATCTCTACAAACCCAGGTGAAGATGTAAAACCTCTGACTAGAGTTGCTTCTGGTGGAGAGATATCGCGCATAATGCTTTCACTTAAAACTATTCTTGCTAAATCAGATAAACTTCCTTTATTAATCTTTGATGAAATTGATACTGGTGTTAGTGGTAGAATCGCACAAAAAGTTGGCGCTGCTTTAAAGGATCTTGCATCTTTTCATCAAATAATTTCAATCACTCACCTCCCTCAAATAGCCGGAATGGCAGATATTCATTTT